>DATMVH010000027.1:0-8613 GCA_035563395.1 Solirubrobacteraceae bacterium | reverse complement strand
CCACGCGCGAAACGCCGGCCTCGACGCCGGGCTCGACTTCGGAGCCCGCGACGGCGCGACGATCGGCGGCGTCGTGGCCACGAACGCCGGCGGCACGCGCGCCCTGCGCCACGGCACCGCGCGGGCGCGCGTCGCCGGGCTCGCGGCCGTCCTTCCCGACGGCTCGGTCGTCGACCGGCGCGCCGGGCTGCTCAAGGACAACGCGGGCTACGACCTCCCCGCGCTGCTCGTCGGCAGCGAGGGCACGCTGGGCATCGTCACCGCGGTGCGCTGGCGCCTCGTGCCGCGGCTCCCGGCCCGTGTCGCGGTCCTCGTGCCGGTCGCGTCGCTCGGCGAGGCCGCCGAGCTGCTGGCCGCGCTGCGGCCGGCGCTCCCGTCGCTGGAGTCCGCCGAGTTCCTGACGGACGACGGGCTCGGTCTGGTGCTCGACCACCTCGGCGTCCCGCCGCCGCTCGAGCCGCGCGCGCCCGCGTACGTGCTGCTCGAGTGCGCGGCCGTCGCGGACCCCACGGACGAGCTCGCCGCGGCGCTCGAGGCGGCGGGCGTCGAGGACGCGGTCGTCGCCGATGACACCCTCGCCCGCGAACGGCTGTGGCGCCTGCGCGAGGCGCACCCGGAGGCCATCGCGGCGGCCGGCGTGCCGCACAAGCTCGACGTCGGCGTCCCGCTCGGCCGGCTCGGCGCGTTCGCCGGCGCGGTGCGCGAGGCCGTCGAGGCGGCGGCGCCCGGCGCCCGCGCGATCCTCTTCGGGCATCTGGGCGACGGCAACGTGCACGTCAACGTGCTCGGCCCGGAGCCCGGCGACGCCGCGGTCGACGACGCGGTGCTGCGGCTCGCGGCCGCCCACGGCGGCACGATCAGCGCCGAGCACGGCGTCGGCGTGGCCAAGGCCGCGTGGCTGGGGCTCGTGCGCGGCGAGGCCGACCTGCGGGCGATGGCGGCGGTCAAGCGGGCGCTCGACCCGCACGGCCTCTTCAATCCCGGAGCGGTGCTTCCCGAGGACGTGAGCGGGTACACGAGCCGCAGCCCGCTGTGACGGTCAACGGCGTGCTCGCGCATGAGCGCGCGTTCCAGACGATCGCGAACCTCGACGGCGGGACCCGGGCCTCCGGGACGCCGGGGTACGAGGCGTCGCCGAACCACGTGCGCGCCGTGGAGCGGGCGGGCTACCAGGTCACCCGGCAGGAGTCACCTTCCCGTGCTTCCGCGACCTCCCGGCGCCGGGGCTCGAGCGGGTGTCGCCCACCGCGAAGACCTACGAGACGGCGACGTACCTGGCCGAGCAGGGCGTCGACGGCGTCACCCCGATCTACGCGAACCTCAACTTCGACATGCTCGGCTCGCCGAGCTATGTCCGCTTCGTCTCGGACGGCGACGGCTCGGACACAGACCCGGCCGGGCCTCCGGGCTCCGGCGAGATCGAGGCGCTCTTCAAGGCGGACTTCGCCGCGCCGTCCCCCGGGCCGTGCGGCCTCAGAGCCGCTCGAGCGCCGCGCGCAGCGGCCGCGGCAGCTCGACCGGGCGCCGGTGCTCGCGGTCCACGAAGACGTGGACGAACCAGCCGGTCGCGGCCGGCGCCTCGTCGCCCTCGCGAAACACGGCGAGCTCGTAGCGCACGCTCGAGCGCCCGACGTGCGCGGCCCGGACGGCGACCTCGAGCCGGTCGGGGTAGGCGGCCGGCGCGTGGTAGGCGCAGTGCGACTCGGCGCAGATCCCGATCACCCGGCCGGCGTGGATGTCCAGGCCGCCCTCGCGCACGAGCCACGTGTTGATCGCCGTGTCGAAGAACGCGTAGAAGCGGACGTTGTTGACGTGCCCGTAGACGTCGTTGTCGTCCCACCGCGTCGCGAGCGGCATCACGAACGGGTAGGCCGCGCGCTCGTCCACGTGCGCCGCGGCGCTCAGGCCGTGCTCGACCGCGCCCACAGGTCGATCCCGGAGTCGACGGCGTGGCGGTCGATCTCCTCGAGCTCCTCGTCGGAGAAGCCCAGCCCGCCGAGCGCCGCGACGTTGTCCTCGAGCTGCGCCACGCTGCTGGCCCCGATCAGCGCGGAGGTGATGCGCGGATCGCGGAGCACCCAGGCGACGGCCATCTGCGCGAGCGACTGCCCGCGGCGCTGCGCGATCTCGTTGAGCGCCCGCACGCGGTCGAGGTTCTCCTCGGACAGCAGGCTGCGATCGAGCGACTTGTCCTGCGCCGCGCGCGATCCCTCTGGGATGCCGCCGAGGTACTTGCTCGTGAGCATGCCCTGCGCGAGCGGCGAGAAGACGATCGTTCCCACGCCCTCGCGGCCGACGACGTCGAGCACGTCGGGCTCGATCCAGCGGTTGAGCAGGGAGTAGGAGGGCTGGTGGATCAGTAGCGGCGTGCCGAGCCCGCGCAGGATCTCGACGGCCTGCTCCGTTCGCTCGGCCGAGTAGGACGAGATCCCCACGTAGAGCGCCTTGCCGGCGCGCACCGCGGCGTCCAGCGCGCCCATCGTCTCCTCGAGCGGCGTCTCGGGGTCGAACCGGTGCGAATAGAAGATGTCGACGTAGTCGAGCCCCATCCGCGCGAGGCTCCGGTCGAGCGAGGCGAGCAGGTACTTGCGCGAGCCCCACTCCCCGTAGGGCCCGGGCCACATGTCGTAGCCGGCCTTGGTGGAGATGATCAGCTCGTCGCGGTACGGCGTGAAGTCCTGGGCGAACAGCCGCCCGAAGTTCTCCTCCGCCGAGCCGTACGGCGGCCCGTAGTTGTTGGCCAGGTCGAAGTGCGTGACGCCCAGGTCGAAGGCGCGGCGCAGGATCGCGCGCTGGCCGTCGAGCGGGCGGTCGTGGCCGAAGTTGTGCCAGAGCCCGAGCGAGACGGCGGGCAGTTGCAGGCCGCTGCGGCCACAGCGTCGATAGGGCATCCGGTCGTAGCGACCGTCGGCGGCGAGGTAGGTCATGAGGAGCCGGACGATAGAGGGACGACGCGAACGGGCATCCTTTCCCCAGTACCGCCTTCCGGCGATACGGTGTTCCGAGATGGTCAACGCGCGGATCGACATCACGCAGGACCTCGACGGTCAGGCCGTCGTGCTCGCCTGCTTCGACCTCTCGGAGGGCGACATCGCGGCTTCCGCCCACGCCGTCGCGGTCGCGCGGACGGAGCGCTACCGGCTCACGGAGATGTCGGTCGACGACGTGCTCGCCATGCGCGAGCTGACCGCGCTCGCGGACGACCTCGACCAGCTGGCTCGGCTGCCCGGCGCCTGCACGGTCGTGCTGCGCCCGGCGCGGCTCACGGCGTTCCGCGGTGCGCTCGAGGACTTCGTCACCGCTCGCGACGACGCGGGGTGGGTGCGCGAATCGGACGCGGAGCATCTGCCCGCCGCTCGGCGGCTGCTGCTTCCGCTCGCGGACCTCGCGGCGGACGCGCTGCGCGCCGCGCTCACCCCCGAGGCGTTCGGCCGGTCCGCCTGACGGCATGCACCGGCGGCGTCTCGGCAGGACGGGCCTCGAGGTCTCCGAAGTCGGCTACGGCGCGTGGGGCATCGGCGGCAGCGGCTGGCTCGGCGCGGAGGACGACGAGTCGATGCGCGCGCTCGATCGCGCGCTCGACGGCGGGATCAACCTCATCGACACGGCGCTGGGCTACGGCGACGGCCACAGCGAGGAGCTCGTCGGGCAGGTCGTCCGCGCTCGCGGCGAGACGATCCACGTGGCCACGAAGATCCCGCCGAAGAACGGCCTGTGGCCGGCGCGCAAGGGCACGCGGGCGGAGGAGGCCTTCCCCGCCGACCACGTGCGCGCCTGCACGGAGCAGAGCCTGCGCAACCTCGGCCTGGACACGATCGACGTCCAGCAGTTCCACGTCTGGGACGACGACTGGGTCGAGCAGGGCGATTGGCGCGAGGCGATCGACGACCTCAAGCGCGCGGGCAAGATCCGCTTCTTCGGCATCTCGATCAACGACCACGAGCCGCACAACGGCGTCGCGCTCGTACGCTCCGGCGCGGTCGACAGCGTGCAGGTCATCTACAACGTCTTCGACCAGAGCCCCGAGGACGAGCTGTTCCCGGCGTGCCGCGAGCACGACGTCGGCGTGCTCGCGCGCGTCCCGCTCGACGAGGGCGGACTTACCGGCCGCATCACGCCCGACACGACCTTCCCGGAGGGCGACTTCCGCGCGCGCTACTTCCGCGGCGACCGCAAGCGCGAGGTGCACGAGCGGGCGCAGGCCATCGCCGCGGACCTCGGGATCGAGCTCGACGACCTCGCGGAGGTCGCCCTGCGCTTCATCCTCAGCGCCGAGGAGGTCTCGAGCGTGATCCCCGGCATGCGGAGCGTCCGCAACGTCGATCGCAACTGCGCGGTCGGCGACGGCCGCGGCCTCGCGCCCGAGCTGGTGGAGCGGCTGCGCGCGCATCGCTGGGTGCGCAACTTCTATTCATGACCGCGCCCTGGTGGCGCGGCGGGGTCATCTACCAGGTTTATCCGCGCTCCTTCCGGGACGGCAACGGCGACGGGGTCGGCGACCTCGCGGGGATCCGCGCGCGGCTGCCGTACCTCGCCTGGCTCGGCGTGGACGCCGTCTGGCTCTCGCCGATCTACCGCTCGCCGATGGCCGACTTCGGCTACGACGTCTCGGATCACTGCGACGTCGACCCGCTGTTCGGCACGCTCGCCGACTGGGACGCGCTCGCCGACGAGGCCCGGCGCGTCGGGCTGCGGCTGATCCTCGACTACGTCCCGAACCACACCTCGAGCGAGCACCCGTGGTTCGCGGAGTCGCGCGCCGGCGGGGGAAAGCGCGACTGGTACATCTGGCGCGACGGGTCGCCGGAGCTCCCGCCGACGAACTGGCGGAGCGTCTTCGGCGGCCCGGCGTGGACGTGGGACGAGGAGGCCGGCGCCTGGTACTACCACGCCTACCTGCCGCAGCAGCCGGACCTCCACTGGCGCAACCCGGCGGTGCAGGAGGCGATGCTCGACGTGCTGCGGTTCTGGTCGGCGCGGGGCGCGGACGGCTTTCGCATCGACGCGCTGCGCCAGACGATCAAGGACGACCGCTGGCGCGACAACCCTGCCGATCCGGCGTGGCGGGAGGGCGGCAATCCGTACGACGCGCTCATCCCGGAGTTCACCACCGACCGGCCCGAGGTGCTCGACCTCGTCGCGCGCATGCGGGAGGCCGTCGGGCCCGAGCGCGTGCTCATCGGGGAGCTGTACCTGCCGGTGGAGCGGCTGATCCGCTACTACGGCGCGGGTCTCGACCTGCCGTCGAACTTCCATCTCATCTCGCTCCCGTGGGAGGCGGAGGCGATCGGCGCCTTCGCGGCGGCCTACGAGACCGCCCTTCCGGCGGGCGCGTGGCCGAACTGGGTGCTGGGCAACCACGACCGGCCGCGCCTCGCGTCGCGCCTCGGCCCCGCGCAGGCGCGCGTGGCCGCGGTCCTCCTGCTCACGCTGCGCGGGACGCCGACGCTCTACTACGGCGACGAGCTCGGGCTGCCGGACGTCGAGGTGCCGCCCCATCGCGTGCAGGACCCGTGGGAGCGACGCGTGCCGGGGCAGGGGCTCGGCCGCGACCCGGTCCGCACGCCGATGCCGTGGGACGACGGCCCGAACGCCGGCTTCGCGCCGCCCGGCGCCGAGCCGTGGCTGCCGCTCGCCGACGGCGCCGCGGCGCTCTCGGTCGCCGCGCAGCGCGACGACCCGGCGTCGCTGCTCTCGCTGTACCGGCGGCTGCTGTCGCTGCGGCGCGCCGACCCGGCGCTCGCGCTCGGCTCGTGGGAGCTCCTGCGCGCGGAGGATGGCGTGCTCGCCTACGCCCGCGCGCTCGGCGAGCGCCGCGTCGTGGTCGCCCTCAACCTCACTCCGGAGCCCGCCGCCGTGACCGCGGGCGGGGAGGTGCTGCTCGGCACGCACGGCGACCGGGCCGCGCGCGCGGCGGGCGAGCTCCGGCTCGCCGGCGACGAGGCGGTCCTCCTCGCCGCCGGCTGAGCCGGGACGGGCGAACGTCAGCCCAGCGGGCGCCGGCTCCCCGTGTGGAGCGGTCGCGGAGCTCGATTCGCCGCGGGGCGCTTCCGGAGGCGCGCCCTGCGACGGTGATCCCGGTCAGCCCGTTGATGAACTCCGCGCTGATGGCGCTCTCCTCGGTCCCCGGGGCAAGCGTGATGGACCGCCGGAACGTCCCGTACGGCCGCTCCCGCACGAAGAAGCTGTCCTCGTCCGCGGCGCCGAGCTCCGTGAACCGCAAAGGACGAACGCCGTCGCGACCCAGAACACGAGGGGATCGACTCCCCGGCTGATCGCCGCTGCATGGGGCCCCTACTCCGTGGACGGTCCCGGCTGATACATCAGCAGCGTCGTCGGCGGCGTCAACCGAGCGGGCGCTCCCAGGGCAAGGGTTTGGCGGTCTGCGCTACACGGCGGTCAGCTCGCGGCGTAGCGCCCGCTGCCCGTCTTGCGGAACGCGCCGCGCGCAACGCCCTCCTTGAGGGCGTTGCGGAAGCGGAGCGGCCCCCAGTACTTGCACCCGAGCGTGTCGCCGATGTCGCCGCGCGCCATCTCGCCCCGCTCCTCCAGGAGGTTCTGGATCAGCGAGATCTCGCGGCGCAGCCACCACTCGTTCTCGTCCGCGTCGACGCTGGAGACGCCGGGGAAGGGCGTGTAGGTGCTGCTCGGGCTCACTTCTCACCTCCGGTGGGACGATTGGGGCCGGGCGTGGACTGCGGCGGCACGCCGTCGCCGGCCGCGCTGCGCTCGAAGCGCGGCGCGTGGGCGGTCCCGCGGCCCTCGCCGCGCCCGAGCGTGTACGGATCGGCCTCCTCGCCGGGCTCCTCGAGCTCCTCCTCGACCGCCGAGAGCGGCGGCGCGATGTCCTCGAGGTCGCGCTGGGCGGCCTCGACGCCCATCGTGGCCTGGACGATGCCGCCGAGGATCATCACCACGGCGCCGACGATGTAGCCGATGAGGATCTGCCCCGGCTCGCCGCTCTCGATCAGCGCGCCGAACAGCAGCGGGCCGCCGAAGCCGCCGATGATGGTGCCGGTCGCGTAGAAGAACGCGATCGCCATCGCGCGCGTCTCCATCGGGAAGATCTCGCTGACCGTGAGGTACGCGGCGCTCGCGCCGGCGGACGCGAAGAAGAAGATGATGCACCACGCGACCGTCTGGGTCGTCGCGTTCAGCGCCCCGTTGTTGAACAGGATGCCGGTGATGATCAGCAGGATGCCCGACAGGATGTACGTCCCGGCGATCATCGGCTTGCGTCCGACGGTGTCGAAGAAGCGCCCGAGCAGCAGCGGCCCCATGAAGTTGCCGACCGCGAACGGGATCAGGTACCAGCCGACGCTGGCCGCGGCGACGCCGTAGATCTCCGTCAGCACGAGCGCGTACGTGAAGAAGATCGCGTTGTAGAGGAACGCCTGGCCGGTGAACAGCGAGAGGCCGACGAACGTCCGCTTCGGGTACATCTTGAAGACGACGCTCGCGATCTCGCCGATGCCCATCGGCTTGCGCTGCTTGACGCGGATCGTCCGGCGCGGCGGGATGAGCTCCTGGCCGGTGGCCTCCACCACCTGCCGCTCGATGTCGCGCGTGACGCGCTCGGCCTCCTCGTCGTGCCCGTGGAGGAACAGCCAGCGCGGGCTCTCGGGCACGTTGCGCCGCACGAGCAGGATCGCGAGGCCCATGATCGCGGTCATGCCGAAGGCGATCCGCCAGCCGACGTCCGTGGCGACGATGTCCGGATCGAGCAGGAACACCGAGGCGAGCGACCCGAAGATCGTGCCGATCCAGTAGGAGCCGCCGATCACGAGGTCCACGGCGCCGCGCACGCGCGCGGGGATCAGCTCGTCGACCGCGGAGTGGATCGCCGAGTATTCGCCGCCGACGCCCGCGCCGGTGATGATGCGGCAGACGAGGAACCACCAGAAGTTCGGCGAGAACGCCGTCAGCACGCTGCCCGCCATGAAGATGGCGAGCGTCAGCATGAACAGCTTCTTGCGCCCGATCTGGTCGGCGAGTCGCCCGAAGAAGAGCGCGCCCGCGCACGCACCGACGATGTAGGCCGAGCCCGTGGCGCCGATCTGCGCCGCCGTGAGCTCGATGCCGCTGCCTTCCTCCGTCAGCCGGCCGCCGAGGGCGCCGACGATGGTGACCGCGAGACCGTCGAGGATCCAGACCGTCCCGAGGCCGATGATGACCATCCAGTGCCACTTGGACCACGGCAAGCGGTCCATCCGCGCGGGAATGTCCGTCTCGATGGTCCGGAGCGTGGCTCCGTGACCGCTGCCTGCTGCCATCTGGTCCTCCCGTCGACCCGTCTTTCCCCCCGCAGCGCAACCCCGATGGCGCGCAGCCGCTCGAAGATCAGGCGTACCCGAGAGTCCCGGCACGCCATACGTCAGCGACCGGACGGCGGCGGGCCCCGGCGACGCTCCGCGAGGCGCTCCGCGAGCATTCCGAACCCGACGGAGACCGCGCCGACCACGCCGAGCGCGAGGAGCGCGGTCCCGGCCGAGGCGACCGCGCCGCGAGCGAGCAGCAGCATCGCGAGGCCGCCCGCGATGGCGACCGCGCAGAGGACGACGCCCGCCCGGAAGGCGCGCGCGCCGAGCGGGCCTCTCGCGCCGCCCGCGCCGG
>DATMVH010000026.1:0-2947 GCA_035563395.1 Solirubrobacteraceae bacterium | reverse complement strand
GACCGCGCACGGCGCGGCGTGCAGCAGCCGCTCGCCGACGCCCCCGGCGCCGCCGCCGGCCACCACCAGCGACGCGCCGAGCTCCTCGGCCGCCTCGTGCAGGGCCCGGACCGGCGACGGGCTCGCCCGCACGTGCAGCGTCACCGGGATCGCGGCGCGCAGCGGCGCGGCGGCCCGCTCCAGCGCCGCGCGCGCCGGGTCGCGCGCTGCGAGCGCCGCCGGCTCGGCGGGGCGCGCGTGCAGGAGCGCCAGCGGCGCGCCGGTGAGGCGCGCGAGCTCGCCGGCGATCCGCAGCACCGGCCCGTCGCCGTCCTCCAGGGCGAGGCCGGCGAGGATCGGGTCGCGCAGGGCGGGCGGATCGTGCATGGCGACGGACCGAACACTCGCACGCGAAGCGCGCCGGCGCGAGCCGCATCGGCGGTAGCGTTGCGCCGTGATCTTCCGCCAGCTCATCCACGACGACCTCGGCTGCGCGAGCTACCTGATCGGCGACGAGGACGCGGGCATCGCGGCGGTCGTCGACCCGCGGCTCGACATCGACGAGTACCTGCGCCTCGCGCGCTACCTCGGGGTCCGCATCGAGCACATCCTCGAGACGCACAACCACGCCGACCACGTGTCCGGCCACGGCCGCCTGGTCGCCGCCACCGGCGCGACGATCCACATCCACCGCGACGCCCGGCCGGAGTACGAGCACGAGCCGTTCCACGACGGCTGGGAGCTCGAGCTCGGCGCGCTGACCGTGCGGGCGCTGCACACGCCGGGGCACCGGCCCGAGCACACCGCGTTCGCGCTCGTCGACCGCGACCGCAGCGACCAGCCGTGGGCCGTCCTCACCGGCGACACGCTGTTCGTCGGCGACATCGCGCGGCCCGACCTGGCGGTCGACAAGGAGGAGGGCGCGCGCGGGATCTTCCGCTCCCTCCACGACAAGCTGCTCCCGCTCCCCGACACGAGCGAGGTCTGGCCCGGCCACCTCGGCGGCTCGCTGTGCGGGGGAGCGGGGATGGACCTCAAGGTCTCGTCGACGATCGGCTTCGAGCGCGCGGGCCAGGCGATCCTGCAGGTCGCCGACGAGGACGAGTTCGTGCGCCGCACGACGGCCGCGCTCGGGCCTCAGCCGCCGAACTTCCGGAACATCGTGGCCCTCAACCGCGGTCCGCTCGTGAAGGAGACCGTCGACGCGCACCCGCTCACGCCGCGGCAGGTCCTCCTGGCGCAGGACGGCGGCGCGCTCGTGGTGGACGTCCGGACGGAGCTCCAGTACGACGAGGCGCACATCCCGCACGCCGTCTCGATCACCACCCGCCGCGCCGGCTTCGGCTCCAAGCTGGCGTGGCTGGCGCAGCCCGGCCAGCCGCTCGTCCTCGTCGGGCGCGACGACGAGGACGCGCTGCAGGCCGCGGTCCTCGCCGGCGCCGTCGGGCTCGGCACGGTGGAGGGCTACCTCGCCGGCGGCATGACGTCCTGGCGCGAGGAGAAGCGCCCGGTCGAGCACGTTCGCCGCATGACCGTGCCGGAGCTGCACGACGGCTGGGCGGTGGATGCCGACGCCGTGCAGATCCTCGACGTCCGCGAGCGCGCGGAGTGGGACGCGGGGCACATCCCGGGCTCGCTGCACGCGCCGTACCACGACATCCACGCGCTGCCGGACGGCCTGGATCCGCGCCGGCCCGTCGCGGCGATCTGCGGGTCGGGCCAGCGGTCCGCCGTCGCGGCGAGCCTGCTCAAGCGGCTCGGTGTCGAGGACGTCGTGCACGTCGTCGACGGCGGCGTGCCGCTGTGGAAGCGCCGCGGCTGGCCGGTGGACCGGCCGTAGCCCGGCACAGGCCGCGGCGGGCGGGTCGGCGCCGCGGCGCTCCGTGCACGTGGTCAGATCGGTGCCCGCGCGGACACCTTGGGACGGCCGCTCGCGCAGCATTCGTCGATGCCGGATGATGGAAACCGCGATCAGCTCCGCGTCGCCGCCAACCAGGCTGGTTTCCGCGCGGTCAACGAGGCGATCGAGCGCGGCCACACCGCCGGCGCCGGGTTGATCGGGTTCGTCTGCGAGTGCGGTCGGCTCGGCTGCACCGACGTCGTCGAGCTCACGGCGGAGGAGTACGAGGAGGTCCGGCGCTCGCCGCGCCGCTTCCTCATCGTGGACGGACACCAGCTTCCCGTGGACGAGACCGTCGAGCGGCGCGCCCGGTTCACGATCGTCGGCAAGATCGGACAGGGAGGCGACCTCGTCGCTCGCCTCGCGGAGCGTGACGGGGACTCGCCACGGCGCGAACGGCGATAGCCGCGCGGTCCCCGCCGCGCCGGTTCCCTCCGTCGCCTTCCGGTTGCCGGCCGCGGCGCACGCCGCCCCGATCGCGCGCCACCGGATCATGGAGTTCGCCGTCGGCAACGGGGCCGGCGCGGCGCGCGCGTCGCGCTCGCCGTCACCGAAGCCGTCGCGAACGTGGTCCGGCACGCCTATCCCGCCGCCGGCGGCGGGCCCGTGATCTGCGAGGCGGACATCGAGGGGGGCACGCTCGAGGTCGTGGTCGCCGACCGCGGCGAGGGGTTCCGCCCGTCGCACTCGCCGGGACTGGGCGCGGGCCTCGCGATCATCGCCGGCGCCAGCGACGAGCTCACCATCCGCCGGCGGGACCACGAGGGCGTCGAGGTGTGGATGCGGTTCGTCATCGTGCCGGAGCTCGCCGCGCCGGCCGACGACCTCTGGCTCTGACGCGGCCGCCCGGGTCGCGGCTACGCTCCGCCCGTGCCGACCGGCGTCAGCGTGGGAGTCGTCGCGAACCCGGCGTCCGGCCGGGACATCCGGCGGCTCGTGAGCGGCGCGTCGGTGTTCGGGAACGCCGACAAGGCGGGAATGGTCTTCCGGCTGATGAGCGGGCTCGGCGCGGCGGGCGTCGAGCGCGTGCTGATGATGCCCGCCACCGACGGCCTCTCCTCCACCCTC
>DATMVH010000025.1:0-2358 GCA_035563395.1 Solirubrobacteraceae bacterium | reverse complement strand
CGAGGAAGACCCGCTCCTTGCGCCACGTCCGCACGACCCACGCGCTCGCCAGCACGATCGCGGCCGCGCGGACGCCCCACGTCGCGGCGGCGGGCGACGACCCGGCCACGGCGTCGACGAAGGGCGGGCCGCCGTGCCAGTAGAAGAGCGCGAAGCCGGTCGCGGCGAACACCGTGGTGATCGTGTGGCTCGAGACCTTCAGCAGCGAGTCGAGCGTGTAGAAGGCCGCCATGCTGCCGGCGAGGTACAGCGCGAACTCGCCGTAGAGCGCGGCGATCTCCGCGCCCGACCGCGCCTCGGGAAGCGTGAAGAAGGCGAGCACCACGCCCGGGAACGCCGCGGCGAACAGCTTCCGGTACCCGCCCCAGTACGGGTCCGGGTCGTTGAGATCGGCGAGGAAGGCGGCCTTCGGGTTGAAGTCGTAGCAGGACTTCGTGCAGCCCACGCACGGCTGGCAGTGCGAGTTCGCGACGAGCTTGAACGGCGTCTGGCCGTAGAGCCGCTGGATCGGCAGCAGCGGGCAGATGCTCGAGCACCAGCCGCTCTTGCCCTTGAGCATCACCCCGCCGGCGAAGCCGCCGCTCAGCGCGCCCAGCAGCAGCAGCGCGCTCGCCGGCCCGGAGTCGTCGAGCCCGACCTTCCGCAGCGTGATGAAGAGGACGAAGATCGTCGCGGCGATCACGAAGCCGTACTCCTTGAGCCACGCCGGCGCCGTGAGCGCCTTCGACAGCCCGAGCACGCGCGGCGTCTGGTTCGACGCCGAGAGCGGGCAGACGTTGCGCCACAGCCCCGGGGCGACGAGCCACAGCAGCGGCAGCACCGGGATCACGAGCCGCCAGAGGACGAACAGCCCGTCGTCGGGCACCGCCACGAGCGCGAGCGCGAGGCCGATCGCGCCGAGCAGCGTGACCACGCGGATGGCCTGCCACGCGCCGACCGGCACGCGCGACGGGATCTGCGTGTAGTTCGGGAAGGGGATCGCGCGGGTGGCCACGGCGCTCACCCCGTCCAGCCGGCGAGCGTGTGGCCCGCGGCGCGCAGGCGCGCGCCGAGGCCCCGGCCGAGCTCCGCGAGGATCGCGCGGCCGAGCGCCGGGCGGCGCGCGGCGAGCGCCTCGAAGGCGTCCCAGCTCAACCGCGCCACCTCGCCGTGCGAGCGCGCGACCAGCGTGACCGCCCGGGCGCCGCCGTCCAGGAACGCGACCGCGCCGAGCGTCGCCGGCGCGGCGATCGCCGGCCCGGGCCCGTCGGGCGCGACGACGCCGTCGAGCAGCAGGTAGAAGGCGCGGTCGCGCGCCCCCGCCGTGAGCACGACGTCGCCCGGCGCGAAGCGCAGCGTCTCCGTGGCGTCGAGCAGCGCGTCCCACTCGTCCTCGGTCGCGCGCGGCAGGAAGCCCGGATCCGGCGCCGGCTCGGGCGCCGCGAGCGTCGGGTAGTTGAAGAAGCCCGTCGTGTCCATCGCTCGGTTCAGCCCTCGGGATCGGGGTCGATGTGGGTGACGGTGTCGTCGCCGAAGTTCGTCACCCAGATGGAGTCGCGGCCCGCGGCGATCCCCACCGGCGTGCGGCCGACGGGGAGGTTCGCGCCGACGAGCCGGTTCGTCGCCGGGTCGATCCGGCTGACCGTGTTGCTGCCGCTGTTGACCACCCACAGGAAGCCGTGCGCGGCGACGAGCTCCTTCGGCTTGCGGCCGACGGGGATCGTCGCCACCACCTCGCCGGTCTTCGCGTCGAGGCGCGAGACCGTGCCGTCGAGCGTGTTGGAGACCCACACGCCGCCGAGGCCCTCGGTCACGCCGCGCGGCCCGTTCCCGACGCGGATCGGCTCGCCCTCCACCTGGGCGGAGGCGATGTCGATGCGCGACACCGTCCCGTCGCCGAAGTTCGTCACCCACACCTCCGAGCCGACGAAGATGCCCGTCGGGGCGTCGCCGACGCCGATCGGGTCGCCGACGGTCTGCGCCTGCGCGCGGTCGACGCGGCTGACCGTGTCGTCGTCCGTGTTCGCGACCCAGACGAGCTGCGGGCCGAGCGACACGCCCTCGGCGCCCTGTCCGACCTGCACGGAGGCGGTCGGGAGCACGTCCGGCTCGCTCTGCAGGCGCTGGAGGAGGTTCGTGTCGTTGTCGGCCACCCACAGGACGCCCTTGCCGGCGGCGATCTGGTCGGGGTTGACGCCGACGGGCACGGGCTCGCCCACAACCTCGCCCGTCTTGACCCGGATGCGGGTGAGCGAGGCGTCGCGGCTGTTGGAGACGAACACGGACCCGCGCTCGACCGCCACGCCGTCCGGCCCGTCGCCGACTTGGACGGTCGCGACCGTGCGCGGGGAGGGCACGGGGGGCGGCGGCGCCGGGGTC
>DATMVH010000024.1:0-5790 GCA_035563395.1 Solirubrobacteraceae bacterium | reverse complement strand
CTTCGCGATCGGCGTCGCCGGCTTCGGGCTCGCGTCGGTCGTCTGCGCGGTGGCCCCGACGATCGAGACGCTCGTCGCGGGCCGGGCGCTCCTGGGCGTCTTCGGGGCGCTGCTCACACCAGCGTCGCTCGCGATCATCGTCGCCGCCTTCAGCGGCTCGGAGCGCGGGGCGGCGATCGGCGCGTGGACGGCGTACAGCGCCGGCGCCATGATCGTCGGGCCGCTGGTCGGCGGCTGGATCGTCGACACGTTCGACTGGCGATGGATCTTCGCCATCAAAGTGCCGTTCGTCGCGCTGACGCTCATGCTCGCCGCGCGCATGCCAGCGCCGAAGCACGCGGGCGCGAGGCGCGCGCCGGACTGAGCGGGCGCTGCGCGGTGCGGAGTCGGGCTCGCCGGCTCGACCTTCGGCCTGATCCAACAGCCCGAGCACGGCTGGGGAAGCGCGGGAGTCGTCGTGCCGATCGTCGCCGGCCTCGCCGTCTTCGCCGCGTTCCTGTCGTGGGAGCGCCGGGCGCGTGACCCGATGCTGCCCCTCGGCCTCTTCGGGCGCGGCAACTTCGCCTGGGGGAACGTCGAGACGCTCACGCTGACGGCGGACTCGGCGTGACGTTCTGCCTGCTCGTCCTCCGCCTCCAGCAGGTCGCGGGGTTCGACGCGTTCGAGGCTGGCCTCGCGACGCTCCCGACGACGATCGTCACGTTCCTGCTCTCCCAGCGGTTCGGGGCGCTCGCCGACAGGTACGGCCCGCGCCTCTTCATGGGCGTCGGCCCGCTGATCTGCGCGGCCGGCGTGCTGCTCCTGGTCGCCATGGTCGGCGAGCGGCCGTCGCTGATCGCTGACGTCGTGCCCGGCGTAGTCGTCTTCGCCGTCGGCCTGTCGATGACGACCGCGCCGCTCACCGCCGCGATCCTCGCCGACGCCGACGAGGCGAACGCCGGCATCGCGTCAGGCGTCAACAACGCAGTCGCGCGCGTCGCCTCGCTGCTCGCCACCGCCGGGATCGGCACCGTGATCGGCGGGACGCTCGACCTCGACGGCTTCCGGATGGGCCTGCTCTTCGCCGCCGGCTTGACCGCCGCCGGCGGGATCATCGGCCTCGCCCTGATCAGAGATCCGCAGCGCGTCGTGCGCGCCGAGCACTGCCCGGGCGGTCAGATTGCCGGGCAGCCGAAAGCGGCGTGGGAAGACACGCGCGCCGTCCCCGGCCGGCCAGCGGCGGAGGCGGCTGCCTCTAGGGCGACCTCATCGACGTCGGCCAGAGCGAAGACGACCCCGCGCGGCCCGCGTCGATCAACGCGTGGGCGCACGGCCGCATGCCGCCCGTGTGGTTGCGCGGCTCGGTCGCCGACACCGCCGTCGTCGCCCGTGCGCCACCGCCAGCGCGGTGCAGCGCATCGGCCTCGGCGTGCCGAGCTTCCGTCGCCGTCGGCCCAGAGCACGCAGCCGGCCCACGAGCCGAGCCCGAGCGACACGGCCGGATGGCCGGCCATCGCAAGGGCGCGTCGCTGCGCCTGCGGCTCGTCGAGACGGTCGTTCACGGAAGACCTTGCCACGCGTCAAGAAGTCCATGTGCTCGACGAGGACGTCTCTACCGGTCACCGCGTAATGGCCCGATGCTCATGCCATGCCGTTGATCGCCTCCCACGACCGCTTCCGCGCCGCCGTCGCCACCGCGTCCGTGCGCACGAGCGTGACTGTCTCGCTCGCCTTCGCCGACGGTTACGAGACGGTCGCGCGAGTCTGCACCTTCTCCGGCCTGACCGACGGAAAGGAGCATCTGCTCCTCGCCCTCGGTGACTGGCAGCACACCGCGGCACCGCTGGTCCGCCTGCATTCCGAGTGCCTGACCGGCGACGTCTTCGGCTCGCAACGCTGCGATCGCGGCCCACAGCTCCGTGAGGCCGTCGAGGAGATCGCCGACGCCGGCGGCTTCCTGCTCTACCTCCGCCAGGAGGGCCGGGGCATCGGTTTGTACGAGAAGCTCGAAGCCTACGCGCTGCAGGACCAGGGCTTGGACACCTACGAGGCCAACGAGGCGCTCGGCCATCCCGCCGACGCCCGCGACTACACCGCCGCCGCGCAGATGCTCACCACGCTCGGTCACACCACGGTCGAGCTGCTGTCCAACGACCCCGACAAGTCCGACCAACTCGAGGCGCTCGGCATCACCGTCGCCGACCGGCGGCCCACCGGCGTCTTCGCCCGCGACGCCAACCGCCGCTACCTCGAGACGAAGATCTTCAGCACCGGTCACACCATCGACCTCCCCACGCCGCTGCTCGCGGCCTGATTCTCAAACCGAAGGAGAACATCACCATGAACACCGCCGTCTGGATCGCCCAGGGCCTGCTGGCCCTCGCCATGCTCGCCGCCGGCGGCATGAAGCTCGCCCAGTCCAAGGAGCAGCTCGTGGCCTCCGGCAGCATGGACTGGACCGAGGACTTCCCCGAGCCGCAGATCAAGGGCATCGGGGCCCTCGAAGTCCTCGCCGCCCTCGGACTCATCCTCCCCGCGCTGCTCGACATCGCGCCCGCGCTCGTGGGCGTGGCCGCCATCGGAGTCGTCCTGCTCATGCTCGGCGCCGCCGCCACCCACCTGCGCCGCGGCGAGGGGCAGATGGTGCCGGTCAACCTCGTCATCGCCGCGATCGCCGTCTTCATCGCGGTCATGCGCTTCGGGCCCGAGGCGTTCTGACGGAAGCGGCCGGAGGTCGTCGCCTCGCCATGACGATGACCTCCGGCCCGGCCCGGTGGCGTCCATGACTCCGACACCCGACGCCGCGCCCGGTCTCGATGTCCGCGGCGCGGCGCGGCGCGCTGTGCTCTTCCTTGTCGCCCTGGCGCTGGTCGCCGTCGCGCTGAGCGCCCTGCCGGGACTGGACGAGGTGCGCGAGCGCTTCGCGAGCGCCGCGCCCGCCTGGCTCGCGGCCGCGCTCCTCTCCGAAGTCGCGTCGACCGCGTCGTTCCCGGTCGCCCTGCGCGGCGCCTTCTCGCGGATCATGTCCTGGCGTCCGGCGTTCGCGCTCGGGCTCGTGGAAACGGGAGCGAACGTGCTCGTCCCGGCCGGCGGCAGCGGCGGGCTGGCGTTCGGCGGGCTGGTGCTGCAGCGCCGCGGCGTGCCGGCCGCCTTCGCCGCCACACGTACCGTCGTGTTGTTTCTCGCCACGAGCCTCGTGACGTTCGTGGCGATCATCGTGTCCGGCACGGCGATCGCGCTCGGCGCGGACGGCGGCGACCTTCCCGGCGCCGTGGGCGCCTTCGCCGCCGCGGGCGCCGCGGGAGCGCTCGTCGCCGTCGCCCTGATCGGCAGGCTGCCGGCGTCCGTGGACCAGCGTCCGGGGCGGCTGCGGTCGCTCGTCGCGCGCTCCGCGACTGGCTGACCGACGGGGTGCGGGCGACCATCGACCTGCTGCGCCGCGGGGACGTGCTTCTCATCGCCGGCTCCGCGGGCTATCTCGCGTTCGACATCGCCACGCTCGCCGCGACGTTCGAAGCCCTCGGCGGCGGGCGCCCCGGTCCGCCGCCTTCGTCCTGGCCTTCACCTTGGGCCAAGCCGGCTCGCTGATCCCCACGCCCGCCGGCGTCGGCGGCACGGAGGGAAGCCTGATCGGGATGTTCGTGCTCTGCGGCGCCTCGCTCAGCGCGGCCACCGCCGCGGTCCTGACGTACCGCGTGCTGCAACTCGGCGTCCCGGCCCTGCTCGGCGTGCTGGCGAGCATCGACCTGCGCCGCATGATCCGCACCGGCCCAACGCCCGCGGAGATCGCCGAGCGGCACGCCAACGACCCGCGCCTGCGCTGAACCGCCATCGAACAGCGGCGAAACGCTTCGCGCCTCGGTGTCCTCCTGGCTGATCGATTCGGGGCGGCGCGACGTCGCGGCGCCCGACTCGAAGGAGTGTCAGCCGCCGCCCCGGCTCGGCGAAGAAGATGCAGGCGGCGGTCACGCGGCG
Source organism: Solirubrobacteraceae bacterium (assembly GCA_035563395.1). Lineage (GTDB taxonomy): Bacteria > Actinomycetota > Thermoleophilia > Solirubrobacterales > Solirubrobacteraceae > DASQMT01. The sequence goes on along the minus strand of DATMVH010000024.1, from coordinate 1,836 downwards.
AGCGCGAGGAGGCGCCGTATCTCGTCCTCGGAGACGTCGACCGGTGAGAAGGCGACGACGAAGTCCTTCATCGCGTCGTCGGCGATGCCCTCGAACTCGCTCTCGTCGACGCCGACCTCCGTGAGCGTGGTCGGCAACCCCAGGCCGCGCACGAAGCCGCGCACCAGCCCGGGCGCCTCGGTCGCCGCCTCGGCATCGGCCGTGGAGGCCAGCGCCGGATGCATCACACGGGCGAGGTCGGTGAGCCGCCCCGGCATCACCTCCGTCATCCGCGCCATCACCGTCGGCAGCATCACGCAGGACGTGACGCCATGCGGGACGCCGCACCGCGCGCCGATCTGGTGGCCGATGCCATGGCTGAGCCCGAGCGTCACGTTCTCCACGCCGAGCATCGACACGGGCCCCGACGCCGGTGACCGACGCCGCGTCGCTGCACGTCGTGCGTCTCCTGTTCGAGCACCTTCCGCGATCGCTCGAAGATCCGTCCGACGATCACGCCCGGCTGGCGGCCATGCACGCGGCATGGCCTGAGAGGTAGATCTCGATGGCGTGGTCGAGCGCGCGGATGCCTGAGTCCCTCGGCGTCTCCCGTGTCGCGGCAGGGTCCAGGACGACGACCCGAGGTGTCAGTCGCGCGTCGTCGTAGAGGTCCTTCGTTCCCTCGTAGGTCATGCCGAAGCGTCGTACTCGGCCGCGCTGAGCGTGGTCGGCACGGACAGGATCGGCAGTGGCTCGCCCGTGATGGGCCGCTGGGCGAGGGAGTCGGGATTTTCGAAGACGATCCGGTGCTCGCGCAGCGCGCGCGTCGGCGCAGTCCTGCGCAAGGGCGGCCGCCAGCGCCTTCGCGGCGTCCGTGACCGAGCCGCCGCCGACGGTGACGAGCAGATCGGGCCGCACGTCCCGGCCGATGGCGATCAAGCGGTCGACGGCGTCGAGCGGGACGTGCTGGGCGCAGTCGCGCGACACGCCGGCGCAGCGCTCGCCGAGCGCGTCGAGCACCCGCCGCTCGACCTGGGCGCCGTCGAGCGAGCGGGTGCTCAGCAGGAGCACCCGCAACTGCTCGTACTCGTCGTCGACCCAGGCCGCGCGCGGCGCGCCGGCCCCGAGCTCCTCCAGGGCCTAGGCGAGTTGCTCGCGCAGCGTCTCGGCCGCGAACACGACGGATCAGCCCGAGTGCTCAAGGATGTAGGCGTACTCGGAAGGGGCGAGGCGCGCGTTGAGCGGGACGAGGGTCGCGCCGACGCCGGGCGCCGCGTAGTGCAGCTCGAGCATTGCCGGGACGTTCGCCAGCAGCGTCGCGACGCCGTCACCCGCGACGACGCCGAGCTCGCCGACGAGGGCGCCGGCGGCCCGCCGGACGCGCTCGTGATGTTCGGAGTACGTCCAGGATCTCGTTCCGGAGACGACGGCGGTCTCCCCGCCCACACGACGGAGCTGCGCTCGAGGAACCGCAGCGGCGTCAGCACGGATTCCGAGACGCCGCCGGGGGTGTAGGCCTTCCGTGCTTCTCGGACGTGAGGATCGGATTCAACTCCGGACATGGGACAGGCCATACCCGGTCGTCTCGAGCAGAGATCCGGCAGCGACTGGCTGTGCCCTAGAGCGCCGGCGAGCGCAGTCGATCCTGGACTACGTCAGCAGTCGCCATCCGGAGCCGAGCCGGCGGCCGCTCGCAGCCGTGACAGCAGCGAGTGCAGCTGGTCGCGCTCGTCGGCGGTCAGGGGCGCGAAGAACGCGTCTTCGGCGTCGCGGAAGGCGTGGTCGGCCTGTGCGAGGCGGCGTTGCCCGGCGGTGGCGATGGTGACGACGTGGCGGCGCCGGTCGATCGTGTCGCGC
>DATMVH010000023.1:0-2301 GCA_035563395.1 Solirubrobacteraceae bacterium | reverse complement strand
CGCCGTGGCGAGCAACCAGCACTCCGGCCCGGGGCCGTCCTCGGGCAGCGCCGACCACGCGACCCGGGCCACGTCGAGCACGCGCGCGTCCGGCGACGGCTCTCGTGCGGCGCCGAAGAGCCCGCGGCTCAAGTCGTCCAGCCGCTCGGCGACCGCGTCGCGGTCGACGGCGCGGAACTCTCGCTCGATGGCGATGAGCAACTCGTCGTAGTGCGCCCCGCGCGCCGCCGCAAGGGTCGCGAAGGGCATCTCGAACGGCTCGGTCACGCGGGGCTCCCGTCGGTCGGTTAGGTGGCCCTAATAAAATCAGACCACGAGGATCGGGTATGCCGCCGCGGAATCGTGAGGTTAGGGAGCCCTAACTCCTGTTAGGAGGGCGGCGGCTTGCCCTCATCAGATCCAGGCTCGTGCCGGTGGCCCTCGGCCTCGTCCTTGCGCTCGCCGCGTGCGGCGGCGCCCCGTTCTCCGGGGCGATCGGGTATGCGAGCGCGCTGAGCCTGCCGTTCTGCCCGCGGAGGCCGTCCCGAAGCTCGCCGCGGCGCTCGACGGCGATCCCGCCACGCGCGTGGAGCAGCCGCGCTGAGCGATCATGCCGCGGCGTGACGCGCATCGTCGCGTACGCGGTCCCGCCCGAGCACGACGAGGCGTTCATCGCCGCGTGGGAGCGCGCGCGGGCCGCCGCCGGGGCGGGCGCCGCGACGCTCCACCGCGCGCTGCTCGCCGACGCGCCGCTGCGCTTCGTCCCCCTCGCGCGCGGCGCCGACGCGCCGGCGGGGGAGGAGGCCGTGATCCCGTTCCCGTCGCATGGCGGCGCCTACGAGGTCGTCCGCGAGCGCGGGGCGGTCGACGCGAGCGGCGGCGTCCTGCGCATCGAGCTGTTCAGGATGCCCGAGGACGGCGACGAGCCGTTCCTCGCGGCGTGGGACCGCGCCGCCCGCGTCCTCGCGGACCAGCAGGGCCACATCGGCGCGCGCCTACACCGCAGCACGGGCCCGGCGGACTTCCGCTTCGTCGCCGTCGCCCGCTGGTCGAGCCCGCTCATGGTCGCGCGGGCGCTGCGGCGCGCCGAGGTGGCGGCGGCGGTCCCGGCCGCCGCGCACGCCGCGCTGTATCAGGCGGTCGGCGACTGACGACCGCGGGCCATGTCGACGACGACATCGCCTCCTCGTCGCGGCTCACGAGCGGCTTCCGACGGGCACGCGTTCGGCTTCCGTGCGCGCCGGCTCGCCCGACGGCGTGTCGCCCGGCTCCTCCTGCGCCTCGCGCACGTACAGGAACCAGTAGGCGCCGGCGACGAAGATCACCGCGCCGACGACGTTGCCGATGAAGGCGAAGATCCAGTTGTGGATCGCGTCCCACCACGTGAGGTCGGGGACGCCGGCGAAGATCGCCGCCGGGAGGAAGAACATGTTGGCCACGACATGGTCGAAGCCCATGGCCACGAAGGCCATGATCGGGAAGAAGATGGCGAGCACCTTGCCCGCCACGTCTTCGGCCGAGAGAGCCATCCAGACGGCGAGGCACACGAGCCAGTTGCAGCCGACGCCGCGCAGGAAGATCTGCAGCTCCGTCTCCTCGACCCCCTTGGCATGCGCGATCGCGGCGAGGCGCTCGAGCGGCAGTTCGGCGGTGGCCACGCCGGTCTTCACGGCGAGGAAGTACGCGACGAAGAGCGAGCCGAGCAGGTTGCCCACGAGCACGAAGAACCAGTTCTCGGCGAGCTGCTTGAACGTCGCGCGCCCGCGCATGGCGGCGAGCGGGACGAGCGCCATGTTGCCTGTCAGCAGCTCCGAGCCCGCCAGCACGACGAGGATGAGGCCGACGGAGAACACCGTGCCGGTGAAGAACTGCGGCAGCGTGCCCCAGATGTCCGCGGGCATCCCGGCCGTCACCGTGAAGGCGAGCAGCCCCGCGAACGCGATGTACGCCCCGGCGAGGAAGCCGGCGACGAGCGCCTTGTCCCACGACAGCTTCGCCTTCGTGGCCCCGGTCTCGATCCCGGCCTTCGCGATGTCCTTCGGCGGCTTGTAGCTCATCGTGTTCCCCCGGTCGTCAGCGCACGTGCAGTACCCGGGACGGGCGGCCGATCGCTCATGCCTCGTCGTCCGGATCGAGCAGCCCCGAGCCCGTGATCGCGAACACGCCCGAGACGACGAACGTGAAGAGCGCGAGGACGCCGACGAGGCGCGTGTACCAGGTGTCGAAGACGAGCATCACGATCGCCCCGACGACGATCGAGGCGAGCATCAGGGTCACGAGCGGCCCCTTCGGGCGGCCCTGCGGCCTCGCGCGGGCCGGCGC
>DATMVH010000022.1:0-5755 GCA_035563395.1 Solirubrobacteraceae bacterium | reverse complement strand
GGCGGGCCCACGGCGCTCGCCGCCCGCGTCGCGGCGGGCGAGTCGGCCCCGGACTACGGACCCGCGACGATCGACCCGTCGACGGGCGCGACGCTCGTCGCCGCACGCCCCCCGCTGATCGCCTTCAACCTCGAGCTCGCGCCCCCGGCGACCCTCGACGACGCCCGCGCGATCGCCGCCCGGATCCGGGAGAGCGGACCGGAGGGCCTGCCGGGCGTCCGCGCGCTCGGGCTGCGGCTCGAGCGCCGCGACGTCGTCCAGGTCTCGACCAACATCGAGGACCACCGCGCCGTCCGCGCGCGCGACGTCCTGGACGCCGTCGCGCGCCACCACGAGGTCGCCGCCGCGGAGCTCGTCGCCCCCGCCCCGGAGGCCGCCCTCGAAGGGTGGCCGGACGACGTCGCGCTCCGCATGCCGGCGTCGCTGGAAGCCCTGCTCGGCCGCTAATCTCAGCCTCCCATGGCCCAGACCAAGCGCAAGCGCCGCAGCAAGCACCGCGGGACGGCGGCCGGCACCGTCGAGGCACGCGGCCGCACCGGCCGCAAGCCGACGTCCGAGGAGCGCAAGAAGGCCGACGCCGCGGCGCGCCGCGACGACCGGCTGTATCGCGAGCCGACGTGGCGGGGCGCGGCGGTGCGCGCCGGCTTCGCGGCGGTGATGCTCTTCGTGCTGTTCCAGATCGGCATCGGGCCGCGGCAGGACGTCGCGAGCACCGCGGCGCTCTCGCTGCTGGCCTTCGGGATCTACGTGCCCCTCGGCTACATCACCGACCGCGCGATCTGGAAGCGCCGGATGCGCAAGGCCGGGCGCCCGCTGCCCGCCAAGCGCTCCTGACGCCCATGGACGTCCGCAGCTTCACGGTCGGGCCCGTCGCCGAGAACTGCCACATCGCGCGCCGCGCCGGCGCTCGCGAGGCGGTGATCATCGATCCGGGCGACGAGGCGGAGCGGCTGCTCGGCGCCGTCGACGCGCTCGGGCTGTCCGTGGAGGCGATCCTCCTCACCCACACGCACTTCGACCACGTCGGGGCGGTGGCCCCCGTGGCGCGCGCGACGGGAGCGCCGGTGTGGTGCCCCGAGCTCGAGGTGCCGGTGCTCGCCGACATCATGCGCTACGTCCCATGGCCCGGCTTCGGCCCGTACGAGTCCTACGCCGCCGACCACACGGTCGCGGGCGGGGAGACGCTCGCGCTCGCCGGGATGGACATCGAGGTGCTGTTCACCCCCGGCCACTCCCCGGGTCACGTGACCTACCGCGTGGCGGACGAGAACGCCCTCTTCTCCGGCGACGTCCTGTTCGCGGGCTCGATCGGCCGGACGGACCTGCCGGGCGGCGACACGGCGACGCTCATGCGGACGCTGGGCGAGCTGCTCGACCTGCTGCCGGACGAGACGACCGTGTACCCCGGGCACATGGGGGTCACGACGATCGGCCGCGAGCGGGCCACGAACCCGTTCCTCGCCCAGCTGGCATGAGCCGGCGCATCCAGGCGCCGCGCGGCACGTTCGACGTGCTGGGCGAGCAGGCGCTCGCGCGCGAGGGCCTGGAGGCGCATGCCAAGCGCATCCTCGAGCGCGCCGGCTACGACCGCATCGAGACCCCCGCGTTCGAGCTCACCGAGCTGTTCGCGCGCGGCGTGGGGGAGTCCACGGACGTCGTGCAGAAGGAGATGTACACGTTCGCCGACGAGGGCGACCAGTCGTACACGCTGCGGCCCGAGGGCACCGCGCCGGTCTGCCGCGCATACCTCGAGCACGGCATGCACAAGCTGCCGCAGCCCGTGAAGCTCTGGTACCTGTCGAGCTTCTTCCGCCGCGAGCGCCCGCAGGCGGGCCGCTACCGGCAGTTCTGGCAGGTCGGGGCGGAGGCGATCGGCTCCGACGACCCGGCGGTGGACGCGGAGACGATCCTGCTGCTCGCCGAGCTGCTCGAGGCGCTCGGCGCGCAGGGCGTGCGGCTGCGGATCGGCTCGCTCGGCGCGCCGGACGCGCGGGCGGCGTACCGCGAGCGGCTGCAGTCCTACCTGCGCGCGCACGAGGCCGAGCTCGCGCCCGAGGTCGTCGCCCGCATCGACCTCAACCCCCTGCGCGCCTTCGACGCGGACCACGCGGGCACGCGCCGGGTGATGGCCGAGGCGCCGCGCCTCCTGGACGCGCTCGCCCTCGAGGACGCCGACCACTTCGCCGCCGTGCGCGAGCTGCTCGACGTCGCCGGCCTCGCCTACGAGGTCGACACGACGCTCGTGCGCGGGCTGGACTACTACACGCGCACGGTGTTCGAGTTCACCTCCGACGCGCTCGGCGCGCAGTCCGGCGTGGGCGGCGGCGGTCGCTACGACGGGCTGATCGAGCAGATCGGCGGCCCGCCGACGCCCGGGATGGGCTGGGCCGCGGGCGTGGAGCGGATGCTGCTCGCCTCCGGCGCCCAGCCGACGGCGCCCGTGCCGCTCGACCTGTACGTGGCCTATGCCGTGCCGGAGCAGCGCGCCGCGGCGTTCCGCCTCGCGGCCGACGCGCGGCGCGCGGGGCATGCCGCCAGGTTCGAACTCGCCGGCCGCTCGCTGAAGGGTCAGCTCAAGCAAGCTGACCGTGCGGGCGCCCGCTACGTTGCGATCCTCGGCCAGGAGGGCACTTCCCTCAAGGACATGCAGACGGGAGAGCAGCGGACGGTGGAGCCGGACACGGTGATGCACCACATTCGGAGCGGTTTGTGAGGCCGCCGCGCGAGAACGGCTACCGCAGCGCCTGGTGCGGCGAGCTCTCGTCCGCGCACGCCGGCGAGACCGTCCGCGTGTCGGGCTGGGTCCACCGCCGGCGCGACCACGGCGGGCTGGTCTTCGTCGACCTCCGGGACCGCTCGGGGCTCGTGCAGCTCGTCTTCCATCCCGAGTCCGCCGGCGACGCGCACGCGCTCGCGCAGCGGCTGCGCTCCGAGTTCGTCGTGTCCGCGCAGGGCGAGGTCGTGCGCCGGGAGGAGGGCAACGTCAACCCGAACCTCGCCACGGGCGAGATCGAGATCGACGTGCGCGGAGCGGAGATCCTCGCGGAGTCCGCCACGCCGCCGTTCCCCGTCGACGAGGACGGCCCGGTCGACGAGACGCTGCGCCTGCGCCACCGCGTGCTCGACCTGCGCCGCGCCGGGATGCGCGAGGCGATGCTCCTGCGCCACACCGTCGTCCGCTCGATCCGCGACTACCTCAACACGCACGACTTCGTGGAGGTCGAGACGCCGATCCTCACGCGCTCCACGCCCGAGGGAGCGCGCGACTTCCTCGTCCCGAGCCGCCTGAGCCCGGGCGACCTCTACGCGCTCCCGCAGTCCCCGCAGCTCTTCAAGCAACTGCTGATGATGGCCGGCTACGAGCGCTACTACCAGATCGCGCGCTGCTTCCGCGACGAGGACCTGCGGGCCGACCGCCAGCCCGAGTTCACGCAGCTCGACCTCGAGATGTCCTTCGTCGAGGAGGACGACGTGATCGGCGTGATCGAGGGCGTGATGGCCCGCGTGTTCGAGGAGGCCGGCTTCCCGGTCACCGCCCCGCCGCCGTGGGCGCGGCTGTCCTACGACGAGGCGATGCTCCGCTACGGCTCGGACCGGCCGGACACCCGCTTCGGCCTCGAGTTGCACGACCTTGGCGACGCGCTCGCGGGCACGGAGTTCAAGGTCTTCGCCTCCGTCCTCGCCTCGGGCGGCGTCATCCGCGGGCTCAACGCGGGGCCGCGGGAGGTGCCCCGCTCCGAGCTCGACGCGCTGACCGATCACGTCAAGCGCTACGGCGCCGGCGGGCTCGTGTGGGCGTTCGTGCAGGACGACGGGAGCTGGCGCTCGCCGACCGCGAAATTCCTCACGGACGACCAGCGCGGGGCCGTGACCCGCACGCTGTCCGGGCGCCCCGGCGACCTGCTGCTGCTCGTGGCCGACCGCGAGTCGGTCGCGGCGACCGCGCTCGGGGAGCTGCGTCTCGAGCTCGCGCGCCGCTTCGGCCTCGTCCCCGAGGGGCGTCACGACGTCCTCTGGGTGGTCGACTTCCCGATGTTCGAGTGGAACGACACGGAGCGGCGCTGGGACGCGCTGCACCACCCGTTCACCTCGCCGACCGGGTCGTTCGACGATCCGGGAGCGCTCCGCTCGCGCGCGTACGACATCGTGCTCGACGGATGGGAGATCGGCGGCGGGTCCATCCGTATCAACCGCCCCGAGATCCAGCAGCAGGTGTTCGACGCGCTGGGCATCTCCGAGCAGGAGGCGGACGCCCGCTTCGGCTTCCTGCTCGACGCCCTGCGCTACGGCGCGCCGCCGCACGGTGGCATCGCGCTCGGCATCGACCGGCTCGTCGCGCTGCTCGCGGGACGCGACTCGATCCGCGACGTCATGGCCTTCCCGAAGACCGCGAGCGGCTCCGATCCGCTCACGGGCGCGCCCGCCCCGGTGGACGCCGCGCAGCTCGCCGAGCTGGGCATCAAGCTCACCGTTCCGCCCAAGGCGTAGGGTCGCCGCCCCATCCGCGTCCGGCGCCGCTTCAGTCCGGCGCGGATTCTGCCGATCCAGGGGAAGCAATGTCCCAGATCTCCCCGCCCATCCGGATCGTCCTCGTCGTCGCCGTCGCTTTCATGGCCGCGTGGACGCTCTTCCTCCGGCCGAAGGCCGAGACCGTCGAGCCCGCCCCCGCGCCCGCGGTGACGCAGACCACGCCGGTGGCCACGGCGACGACGGCGAAGGCCGCGACCGAGGCGCCGGAGGCCGGGACGACCGCGAGCCTGCCGAAGCCGGTGCGGGCGGCGATCGAGGACGGAAAGGTGCTCGTCCTCATGTTCTGGACCCCGGGTGCCGCGGACGACCGCGCGGTGCGCCGCGAGCTCGCCGCCGTGGACCGGCACGCGGGCGACGTGGTCGTCCACAGCGCGCCTGTGGGGCGGATCGCCCGCTACCAGCAGATCACGCGCGGGGCGGACGTCGCGCAGTCTCCGACGATCCTCGTCGTGGACCGCGACCGCAAGGTCGAGACGCTCGTCGGCTACGCCGACCACCTGTCGGTCGACCAGCTGGTCACCGACGCGCTGCGCAACTCCTGACGCGCGGCTTGACCGCCGCGCGGCGGTCGTGGGAGCGTGCGCGCGTCCACGAAGGAGGCGCGCCATGTCGGCAGAGCAGACCGTCGGACGATGGAGCACTACGCGGAGGCGCTGATCGCCCGCGGGGACTACGGGCGGTTCTTCACCGACGACGTCGAGTTCTCCGTCGCGGGGACGGCGCGCGCGCGGTCCCGAGGCGGTCGAGCAGGCCATCCGCGACCTGCACGAGCGCGCGTTCGACGCCGCGCCGGAGGTCGTCACGGTGCCGGCCGGCGAGGGCGAGGCGGCGCTGGAGGCCGTCTTCGTCGGCACGCTCACCGGCGAGTCCGCCGGCGTCGCGGCGACGGGCAACGCCGTCCGCGTCCCGTACGCGGTGTTCTACGCGCTGGAGGGCGACAAGATCTCGTCGCTGCGCATCTACATGCCCATGGACGACCTGGTGCGCCAGGCCCAGGGCGCCGCCGCCGCGACGGCCTGAGCGCGCTCGCTCCTACACTCGCCGCGTGGACGCCGAGGCCTTCGCGGAGCACCTGCGGTTCCCGGAGGGGCGCGGTCACGCGCCCGCCGGGTCGTTCCGCGGGGTCGCCGGCGGCGCGGCGTGTGGCGACCTCGTGCGGATCGACCTGCGGGTGGCAGGCGACCGCGTCGCCGACGCGGGCTTCGAGGCCTCCGGCTGCGGCGCG
>DATMVH010000021.1:0-2585 GCA_035563395.1 Solirubrobacteraceae bacterium | reverse complement strand
TGGGTCTTCCCGGGCGGCGCGCTCGACGGCGCGGAGAGCCATCGCGCCGCCGCCGTGCGCGAGCTCGCCGAGGAGGCCGCGGTGCGGCTCGACGACCCGGCCGCGCTCGTGCCGTTCTCGCGCTGGATCACCCCGCCCGAGCTCGCGATCCGCTTCGACACGCACTTCTTCCTCGCCCCGCTGCCCGCTGGTCAGGTCGCGCGCGCCGACGGTGCCGAGATGACCGACGCGGCGTGGCACCCGCCGGCCGCGGCGCTCGACGCGGAGCGGCGCGGCGCGCTCGTCCTGATGTTCCCGACGATCAGGATGCTCGAGCAGCTCGCCGGCTTCGACGCCGCCGACGAGGTCCTCGGATGGGCGCGCGGCCGCACGGTCGCGCCCGTCGAGCCGCGCCTCGTCGGGACCGGCGAGACGGCGCGGATCGTGTTGCCGGGCGAACCGGACCACCCCGGCGGGTGAGTCGGACCCCCGCCGCGCGGGCATACGCGTGGCCGGATGGCGGTTCCGGAGGATGCCCCCCGCAGGAGGCGCCTGCACGAGTTGGGCCGCGGCACGTTCCCGCGGCTGCTGGCCGGCCTCGTGGCGGCCTTCCTGCCGATCACCGTCATCCTCGCGATCCTGCTCACGGAGCGAAGCGCCGACGCGCTGACCAAGCCGGTCGAGGACGGCCTCTCGGTCTCCGCCCGCAACGCGGCGGCCCGCGCGGACGTCTGGACGGAGAACCGGCAGCGCGACCTCGACCAGCTCGCGCTGAGCCTCCAGGACGCGCCGCCGCGCTCGCGTGCGGCCCTCCTCCGGCACCTCGACCGGGTCCGCGGCGCCTACGACGTCGTGCAGCTGCTCAGCCTGCAGGGCGGCCTGCTGGCCTCGAGCCGCCCGGGACCGGTGATCGGCAGCCAGGGCGAGACGTGGTTCACCGCGGCCGCCGGCGGCCGCCGTGCGGTCGGCGACATCCGGCGCGACGGCGACGCGCTGCGCTGGGTCCTCGCCGTCCCGATGACGCGCGGCAGCCGCGTCGTGGGCGTGGTCGCCGCCGACGTCGACGCGACGACCCTCGCGACGTTCATCCGCGAGTCGCGGCTCGGGCGCACGGGCGAGGCCGTGCTCGTCGACCGCCAGTCGCGCAAGATCATCTCGACGCGCGACGGGCGGCCGCGCTCCGAGGCGGAGCTGATCGCGGACGGCGCGCTGCAGCGGCGCGACGAGACGGCGGGCGTGCGGGCGGCGCTCGCCGGGCGCACCGGCACCGCGCGTCACCAGCCGATCGGCGAGCGCGACATGGTCACGGGCTACGCGCCGGTGGTCAGCACCGGCTGGGCGTCGCTCGTCCGCCAGGACGAGAGCGAGGCGTTCGCGACGGTCGCGGAGCAGCGCCGCGTCGCGCTCGTCGTCGTCCTCGCCGGCCTGCTCCTCGCGGCGCTGTTCGCGCTGCTCTTCGCGCGCCGGACCGCACAGCCGCTGACCGACGTGGCGGCCGCGGCGCGGCGGGTCGCGCAGGGCGACCTGTCGACGCGCGTCCGGCCGTCGGGCGCCGCCGAGGTCGAGGAGCTCGGCACCTCCTTCAACGTCATGGTGGCGGCGCTCGAGCGGCTCGTCCGGCAGATCGCCGAGGCGGGGGCGCGGCTGTCGACGTCAGCGGCGGAGCTGTCGTCGGCGGCCGAGGAGCTCTCGGCCACGACCGCGCAGCAGAGCAGCGCGGCGACGGAGACCTCGGCGACGATGGAAGAGCTCGCTCGGACGTCGCAGTCGATCGCCGAGACCGTCTCCTCGGTCGCCGGCCAGACGGCCGACACGCGCGAGGTGCTCGACGAGGCGGGCGAGGACATCCGGCGCGCGTCCGAGCGCATCCTCGCGCTCGCCACCCGCGTCGGCGAGATCTCCGCCCTGCTCGAGCTCATCAACGACATCGCGGACCAGACGAACCTGCTCGCGCTGAACGCGGCGATCGAGGCGGCGCGCGCGGGCGAGGCCGGGCGCGGGTTCGGCGTGGTCGCGGACGAGGTCCGGCGGCTCGCGGAGCGGTCCAAGGCGTCGGCGAGCGAGATCGAGGAGATCCTCGCGTCCACCAAGGCGGAGACGAACGCGACGGTGATGGCCATGGAGGCCTCGTCGAAGCAGATGAAGCGCGGGCTGGGCCTGATGGAGACGGTGATGGCCTCGACCGACCAGGTCCGGCTCACCACGCAGCAGCAGGGCGCCGCGACGCAGCAGGTCGTCGACACCATGGACCAGGTGACGGAGGCGAGCCGCCAGACGTCCGTCACGGCGCAGCAGATCTCCGCCTCCGCCACGGCGCTCACCGACCTCGTCGCCGAGATGCAGCGGAGCGCCGAGGCGGCGGGGAACCACCGGTAGGCCGGCGTGCAGGCGCTCGTGCTGCCCGTCGGCGCCGACCGCTACGCGCTCGAGCTCGCCGACGTCCGCGAGGTGGTGCGCGGGCCGGCGATCACGCCGCTGCCCGGGGCGCCGGCGGCGGTACTCGGCGCCCTCAACCTCCGCGGCGCCGTGATCCCGGTGCTCGACACGGCGGCGCTGCTCGGCACGGGTCGCCTCGGCGGCGCGCCGTTCGCGGCGGTGGCGGAGAC
>DATMVH010000020.1:0-3862 GCA_035563395.1 Solirubrobacteraceae bacterium | reverse complement strand
CCCGGACGCGTTCCTCGCCCTCCCGCTCCTCGTCGCGGTGCCGGCACTGCTGCTGCGGCCGCGTCCGGCCTCGCCGTGGCCGTCCGTGCACGGGCGGCCGGCGACCGCGCTCGCGATCGCGCTCGCCTGCGTCGCGGCGTCCGGTCTCGCCGCCGTGGCGCTGTACTCGCTGAACCCGCTGCCCGGGTCGGTCCCGCGCGTCACGTACGACAAGGACACCCTCTTCTACCTCGCGATCGCCGCCGACGCGAAGCAGCACTGGCCACCGGCGAATCCCTCCGTGGCGGGCCTCGCGCTCCCGCAGCACACGTTCTCGCTCGCCCACCCGGCGGCCGCGAGCCGCGTCACCGGCATCGAGCTGCCGCTGCTCGTCCTGCGGCTCGACGTGCCGATCCTGGTCGTCCTGCTGGTCCTCTGCGCGGCGCTGGTGGCGAGACGATGCGGGCTCGCGGGGCCCGCGGTCGGAGCCGCCGCCCTGGCCGCCGTGCTCGTCGGAGAGATCGACGTCGAGCGCGACGTGCTCTACCCGTTCCGCGGCCTCCTCTTCGAGGAGGTGTTCGCCGACCCACCGTTCCTCATGAGCCTCGTGTTCTTCCTCGCCCTCGCGGGCGTGCTGTGGGAGCTCGTGGAGGAGCGGGGCGCAGGGTGGCGCCCATGGGTCCTGGCCGGCGTGCTGCTCGCGGCCGCCTCGGGCGCGAAGGCGCCGGTGCTCCCGATCCTCGTCGCCGCGCTCGGGCTGCTGGCCGCGTGGCGATGGTGGGGGACGCGCCGGCCGCCCTGGGAGGTCCTGCGCGTCCTCGGCCTCGTGCTGGCGGTCTTCGTCGTCAGCTACGTCGCGGTCTACCGCGCGGCGTCCGGGGGCGCGCACCTGGCGATCGGCGCGTCGCTGGAGGGCATGAACGTGATCGAAGCGATCCGCGGCGAGGGGTGGGCGCAGGACCTCCCGTCCCCGGCGTTCTGGACCGTCGCCGCCGTGCTCGGCTTCTCCGGCGCGCTGCTGGCGCCGCTCGGCGGCCTCGCCCTGCTGGGACGCGGCGCCGTGCCGGCGGGCGCCGCGTGGATCCTCTCGCTCGTGATCGGCGGTCTCCTGCCGTACCTGGTCATCGACATGGAGGGCGGCGCGCAGATCTACTTCGTCCTCTACGGCCAGGCGGCCGGCGCCATCCTCGCCACCGTCGCGCTCGTCGCGGCGGCGCGCTCGGTCGAGGACCGGCGGTGGCGGCGGACGCTGCCGTGGGCGGCCGTGGCGTGGCTCGCGGTGGCGCTGGGAGTCGCGCTCCTGCGAGCCGGCGACGACAGCTCCGCCGCGCGCGTGCCGAGGACGCTCCTCATGCTGCTCGCGGCGCTCGCGGTCGCCGCGGCCGTGTGCTGGCTCACGACGCGGTCGCGGCGCGCGACGGCCGTCACCGCATTGGCCGGCGTGGCGCTGGTGGGCCTGCTGGACTCCCCGATCGACGCGCTCGCGCCGATCGCGCAGGCGGAGCGGAACGGGACCACGGTCTACCCCACGACCGGCCGCGGGACCACGCCGGCGCTGCTCGAGGGGCTCACGTGGGTCCGTGACCACACCCCCGCCGACGCCGTCCTCGCCGTCAACAACCACTACATCGACGACGAGGGGACCGATCCGCGCGAGTTCCAGTACGCGGCGTTCAGCGAGCGGCGCGTCGCGATCCAGAGCTGGGCCTACACCCCGGAGGCGTTCGCCGTCGGCCTCGACCGCGTGTTCGAGGGCGCGCTGCCCTTCCCCCGCCTGACGCGGCTCAACGACGCGGTCTTCGCGCGCGCCGACCGTCGCGCGCTGGCGGAGCTGCGACGCGATCCCGGCGTCGACTTCCTGCTGGCCGACCGGCGGTTCGCCGGACCCGGGACGGACCTCGCGAGCCTCGGCCGCGTCGCGTTCGCGAACCGGGCGGTCCAGGTGATCGACGTCCGCGCCCCGGCCGCGTCGTAGTCACGCGGTCTCGCTGCTCACGGGCCGCGCGCTGAAGGCTTCGAGATCGATCTCGAAGGGCGGCACCCGCGGCGCGCCCTTCGTCGTCAGGCCGCCGTTGGCGAAGTCGAACAGCCGCGGCGTGGTGAGGAGGCGCACGCGCCGCAGGTCCTCGCCGAACCGCTCACGATAGGAGTCGCGCACGGTGGCCAGCGCCTCGCGCTGGTCCTCGTCCAGCGGGTCGTCGCCGTAGCGCATGCGCCAGAGCGCGGCGTCGCGGAGGTAGCCGACCTGGTTGGGGTCCAGCCTGCTCGTCACGTCCCGCGGCGGGCCGGCGCCCTCGGCGAGGACCCGGTAGCGGTAGAACTTGATCGGCGCCAGCTCGGCGTTGAACTCGGCGGGCGACTCGCGCGTGTAGCTGTACATCGGGTAGTTCGAGAAGAACGGCATCTGCTCGACGCCCTCGCGGGCCATGGCCGCCTGCTGCACCACGAGGAAGGCGACGATCGCGGCGGCGACCGGCGCGGTCCGGCCCAGGAACGCGAAGCGATCCGCCGGCCGCTCGGTCGCCCCGCGTCCGGCGCGACGGACGGCGGCCACGCCCCTGGCGAGCAGGTCGGCCATCGCCTGCCACGGCAGGAAGAAGAGCAGGATGGTCCACCACGCGTACCAGAGGACGCCCTGGAAGAGGTAGAAGCCCGCCAGGAGGCTCGCGCCGGCGAGGCCGTACGCGAGCCGCACCCACTGGCTGCGGAAGAAGATGTGGGTGACGAACAGCAGCTCGATGCCGACGCCGCAGGCGGACAGGAAGATCGCGACCGGCTCGTTCCCCGCGACCCAGCCGCCCCAGTCGACCTTGGCGCTGAGGTAGTCCTCGGCCCAGTGGTAGCGGACGGCCCCGCTGGTGATCCACTCGATGCCGGTGTTGTGGAGCTTCGCGTACGCGGCGGCCGCCCAGGCGCAGCCCAGCGTGAGGCCCGGGAGCCAGACCGCGAGCCCGTAGTGCGGCCCCGGCGGCCGCGCGGCCGACGGGCGGCGCCGAAGGCGCCGGACGAGGGCGTCGACCGACAGGGCGTCGCCCCAGCGGACGATGACCAGCGGGGCGAGGACGAGCGGGGCGATGACCCACGCGTGGCTGCCGACGCCGTACTCCTGGGCGACCGTCAGCCGGACGACGATCCCCAGGACGGCGAGCGCGTACGCGATGCGCGCCGCCGCCCCCACCGTGAAGGCGACGAGCGCGACGAAGGTGGCCGTCAACAGCGCGTCGCGGAGGTCCCAGTGGGTGCCGAGGTACTCGACCCAGCCGGCCGGTCCCCACAGCGCCGCCTCGGACTCCGAGCCGCCGCCCGGCGCCGCGTCCGGCAGCTCGAGCCGCGGCAGCGCGCGCAGGAGCGCGAGGCCGAGCGCGATCCGCAGGAGCCCGACCGCCGGCGCCGAGAGGTCCGGCACACCCCGGAACACGAGCCGCCGGAACCGGTGCACCAGCACGGCCAGGATCGCGACGGCGACGGCGTACAGGACGAGCTCGGTGTGGGAGATGGGCCCCATGCGCAAACGCGACGACCGTCGGCGGCGGCCGCGGGGAGTCTAGAGGCGCGGACGGCGGGCCTCCCTCCTATCCTCGAGCGGGGTGATCCTGCTCTACGACAACGGCTGCGGCTTCTGCCAGTGGATGATGTGGCTCATCCTCCGCCACGACCGCCGCGGCGCGATCAGGCCCGTGCCGATCCAGTCGCCCACCGGCGAGGACCTGCTGGCTGACCTCGACCCGGAGGCGCGGCTCGCGTCGTGGCATGCCGTCGAGCCGAGCGGCCGCCGGTCGTCCGGCGGCGACGCCTTCGCCCCGGTGCTCCGCGCCGTGCCGCGGCTCGCGCCGCTCGGCCGGATCGTGGCGCTCCTGCCCGGCCCGCTCCTCCGCGGCGGCTA
>DATMVH010000019.1:0-2781 GCA_035563395.1 Solirubrobacteraceae bacterium | reverse complement strand
CGCGATCGTCGCGGCGATCGTCGACGCGCACAACGGCCGCGTGCGCGCGCACGACGCCCCGGGCGGCGGCGCGTCGTTCGTGGTCGAGCTTCCGGCCGCGGTCTGACCGGCCGGGTCAGGCCGCCGCGTCGCGCAGCCGCGCGGTGAGATCCTCGGCGGCGAGCGGCCGCCCGAGGTGGAAGCCCTGCGCGAAGTCACAGCCCATCGCCGCGAGCCGCGCGAGCTGCGCCTCCGTCTCCACGCCCTCGGGGATCGTCGGCATGTCGAGCGCGCGCGCCATCCCCACGATGGCCTGGACGATGGCGCCGTCGCCGCGGCCGTCCGCGCCGAGCGCGGCGACGAACGAGCGGTCGATCTTCAGCGCGTCGACCGGGTAGCGCATGAGGTAGCCCAGCGACGAGTAGCCCGTCCCGAAGTCGTCGAGCACGAGCCGCACGCCGAGGTCCTGCAGCGCCCGCAGGGTCGCGAGCGTGCCGGAGCTGTCCTCGAGCAGGAGGCCCTCGGTGATCTCGAGCCCCAGGGCCTCGGGCGCGAGCCCGCTGTCGGCGAGGGCGCGCGCGACGGCGTCCACCATGCCGGGGCTCGCGACCTGGCGCGCGGAGACGTTCACGCTGAGCCGCAGCCCGGAGGCCGGCGCGAGCCGCCGCCACGCGGCGACCTGGCGGCAGGCGGTGCGGAGCACGTGCTCGCCGAGCGCGACGACGAGGCCGCTCTCCTCGGCGGTGGGGATGAAGTCGCCGGGCGGCACGAGCCCCCGCACGGGGTGCTGCCAGCGCACGAGCGCCTCCACGGCGTCGATCGAGCGGTCGGCGACGCGGCGGATCGGCTGGTAGGCGACCACGAGCTGGCCGGGGTCGTGCTCGAGCGCCCGGCGGAGGTCCTCCTCGACCACGAGCCGCGCGCGCAGGCGGGCGCGCAGGTCGTCGTCGAACAGCTCCCAGCGCCCGCGGCCGCGCTCCTTGGCGCGGTACATCGCCGCGTCGGCGTCCGCGAGGAGGTCCTCCGGCGAGCGGTCCGTGCCGGCGGCGGCGACCACGAGCCCGACGCTGCCGCGCACGAAGCGCGGCGACCCGGCGACGCTGAGCGGCGCCTCCAGCGCGCCGACGAGGCGGTCCGCGAGAGCCGCGGCGTCCGCGTCGGTGACGCCCTCGCACAGGATGGCGAACTCGTCCCCGCCCAGGCGGGCGATCGTGTCGCCCTGGCGCAGCGTGCCGCGCAGGCGTGCGCCGACGCCGCGCAGCAGGTCGTCGCCGGCGCGGTGGCCGAGCGAGTCGTTGACGAGCTTGAAGTCGTCGAGGTCGAGGCAGAAGAGCGCGACGTGCTCGTCCGTGCGGGCCTGCCGGCGCAGGGCGAGCGCGAGCCGGTCGAGGAACAGCGTGCGATTGGCGAGGCCCGTGAGGCCGTCGTGCAGCGCGTTGTGGCGCAGGCGCGCCTCGGTGCGCCGGCGCTCGACGTGCGCGGCGATCACGTGCGCGACCGCGCGGAGGAAGTCGAGGTCGTGGCCGGTGAAGGATCGCCGCGTCCGGCTGTAGGCGCCGAGCACGCCGAACGCGGTCGCGCCGTCGCCGATGCCGATGGTCGCGCCCGACACGACGTCGTGCGCGCGGAGCGGCCGCGCCCGCAGCGTGGTGTCGCTCGGCAGGTCCTCGATCACCACGGGTGCGAGGTGGTAGCCCGCTCGCGTCGCCACCTCGCGGTAGGTCGCCATCTCGTGGCGCGAGCCCACGAAGCCGTCGTTCCAGCCGACGCCCGCCTTGACCTCCATCACGCCGTCGCCGACGTGCCTGCTGACGGAGGCGAGATCCACCCCGAGCGCATCCGCGATGGTCTCGGCCGCGGCGTGCATCAGCTCCTCGTCCGGGCAGCCGCGCAGCGCCAGCTCGCCGAGCCGGGCGACCGCCGACTGCTGCGCGAGCCGCCGCTCGAGCTCGCGCGACGCGCGCTCGCGCTCCGTGTCGTCGCAGAACATCGCGATGCCGGCCGCGACCTCGCCGCTGTCGTCGAGCACGGGCACGGCCGACATGGCGTGCCGCGTGCCCATCGAGCCGTGCAGGACCAGGCGGCGCGCCTCACCGGCGGCGACGGCTCGGTACGCGGGCTCGAGCTGGGCCCAGCTCGCCGGTGGCAGCACGTCGCCGAGCCGCTCGCCGGCGACGCGGTCGGTGTTGAGCCCGAGCCGCTCGATCCCCGGGCCCTCGATCAGCCGCACGCGGAGGTCCGGATCGAACACGATCAGCGCCGAGCCCGGCAGCGCGTCGAGCAGCGAGCGCGCGAGCAGGTCGGGGCGGCGCACGCCCTGCCAAGCGAGCACGGATGGGTCGTGGGTCGCGAGCTGGGCCGCCATACCCCGGATTTCGGCCGCAACGCACGGAACTGGAGTGCGGCGCCCCGGCGCGGACCGTCAGCGGACGTTCCGGGCGATGAACGCGACGAGCCGGTCGAGCTCGGCGGGCGTCATGCGGCTCGCGAAGTCCTCCGGCATGCCGCCGACGTCATGGCCGGGCGCCGCGGCCTCGGCCGGCGCGACGATCGAGCGCCGGATGTAGGCCGGCGCGGTGCCCTGCAGCGTGGCGCCGAGGTCGGGTCCGACAAAGCCGGTCGCCCCGGCGGCGTCGAAGCGGTGGCAGGAGCCGCAGCCCTGCGCGACCCACACCGCCCGGCCCGTGTCGGCGCGGCCGGCCATCGCGGGGCCCGCCGGGCGCTCGCGCGGTCGCTCCGGGGCGCCGTCACCGGGCAGGGCCGAGACGCCGAGCGCCACGGCGGCGACGGCGAGCGCCGCGG
>DATMVH010000018.1:0-2506 GCA_035563395.1 Solirubrobacteraceae bacterium | reverse complement strand
GCGGGTGGTGCGCTGCCGTGGCGGCGCGCCGCGCGTCGTAGCGCGCGCGGGACTGCTCGACGTGGCCGCCGTGCGCGAGCGTCCAGCCGGCGAGCGCCTTCATCGGAGGCGCGAGCGTGGCGCCGAGCGGCGTCAGCGCGTACTCCACGCGCGGCGGGACCTCGGCGTGGACCTTGCGCCCGACCAACCCGTCGCGCTCCATCGCGCGCAGCGTCTGGGTGAGCACCTTCTCGGAGATCGGGTCCAGCTCCGCGAGCAGCTCGTGGTAGCGGCGGCTCCCGTCGCCGAGCGCGAGGAGGACGTCCACGCTCCACTTCGAGCTGAGCAGCCCGAGCGAGTCGCGCACCAGCCGCGCGCAGCGGCGGCGCTCCGCGCGCCGGCGCCTCTGGTCGTCGGGCGGCGTGGCGGGGCGCATGCGTCAGGTCCTCCGGGTGTACGCGGGAGAGGTCGAAGGAGGCCGGCAGTCGGCGGCGTCGGGGCACGGCGTCGGACGCGCGGGGCTGGGGTCCTCCCCGAGCCGGCGCATCCGCGTCGCCGCGTCGGAGTCGCTGGTCGGGACGAACGGCATGGCGCTCGAGACGGGCGGCCGCCGGTCGTCGTGCGCGACGTCGACCGCGCTGACGGCCACGGCGAGCGGCACGGAGACGAGGATCGCGCCGGCGCTGGTGGCGAGGGCGTGACGGCGCGTGCGGCGGCGCATGTCGCGCGCCGTGGCCGCCTCCAGCTCCGCGCCGAGCAGCTCGAGGTCGCCGGGCAGCGGGCTCATCCGCGCGCGGCCCCCAGCCGCAACGTCAGCGAGCGCAGCGCGCGCGAGACGCGCAGCCGGGCGGCGTTCTCGCTGCAACCGAGCCGGCCCGCGACCTCCTCGTACGGGAGCTGGTCGACGACCCGCAGCTCCAGCGCGCGGCGCTGCTCGCGCGGCAGCCCCTCGACGGCGTCGGCGAGCGCCGGGGCGATCGCGGCCGCTGCCATGCGCTCGTCCACGCGGTCGTAGTCCTCGGACTCCGCGAAGGCGAGCGGCAGCCCGAGCCGGCGGCGCGCGGCGGTCTCGATGCGGTCGTGCTTGCGGTACTGGCGGTGGAGGTTGCGCGCGATCCCGAACAGCCAGGGCGCGCCGGAGCCGTCGGCGAGATCGCGGAACCGGCCGCGCGAGCGCCACGCCTCCGCGAAGGTCTCCGCCGTGAGGTCGAGGGCGGCCGCGTCCGACTCCGTGCGGCGCTGGAACCACGCGCGGACCCACACCGCGTACCGCTCGTAGAACTCGCGGAAGGCCTGTGGGTCCGTCTGCGCGGCCCGCAGCAACTCGGCGTCGGTTCGGGGTTGGGTGATGCGCGCTCCTCTCGAGGAGGTCCTCGACATCATCATGACCCGAGAACCGAAAACATGTCACAGGTGATGGACGGACCGCGTGTGACGAGCGTCGACGTCGCCCGGCGCGCCGGCGTCTCGCAGTCCACGGTGTCGCTCGTGCTGTCCGGCAAGGCCGCCGGGCGCGTGTCGGAGACGACCGCCGCGGCGGTCCGCGAGGCCGCCGACGCGCTCGGCTACCGCCCGAACGCTGCGGCGCGGGCGTTGAAGACCGGCGCCGCCCGCACCGTCGCCCTCGTGGTCCCCGACGTCACGAACCCGTTCTTCGGCGCCGTCCTGCGCGGCGCCCAGTCCGCTGCGCGCGACGCCGGGTATGCCGTCGCGCTCGTCGACACCGCGAACGACCGCGCGTACGGCACCGCGTTCGCCGCAGCCCTGCAGGCCGGGCCCGCCGACGGGCTGCTGCTCTTCGCCATCGACCCGCCGCCCACGCGCGGCCGGGGCACCGAGCCCATCGTGCTGATCGAGTCCGACGTCGGCGGGCATCCCGGCGTGCGCCTCGACGTGGAGGGCGGGACGGAGGCGGCGATCCGGCACCTCCTCGACCTCGGCCACCGGCGGATCGGCCACCTCGCCTCCGCCGTCGAGGGCTCGACGTTCCGGCTGCGCCGGCGCGCGCTCGAGGCGCTCGCCGGCGACGTCCCCGCCGCCCGCGCCGACTTCGTGCCCGAGCAGGCGCGCGACGCGGCGCTCGAGCTGCTCGCCGCCCACCCCGGCCTCACCGCCGTCTTCTGCGACGACGACGTGCTCGCGTCGGGCGTCTACCTCGCCGCGCGGCGGCTCGGGCGGCGGATACCGCGCGACCTTTCCGTCGTCGGCTTCGACGACCTGGACGTCGCGCGCATCCTCGACCCGCCGCTCACCACGGTCACGGCCGACGCGCGGGAGCTCGGCCGCGTCGCGTTCGAGCTGCTCGCCGCCCGGCTCGCGGGCCGGCGGCCGCGCAGCCGCGTGCTCGACGTCGCGCTGACCGTGCGCGAGTCCACGGCGCCGCCGGACTCCGCATGACTTGACGCCGACCCGTCATACGTTGTACGTTCATACGTATGACGCGTTTGCTGGCCGCTCTCCTCGCCGGTCTCGCCGCCGGCCTCACCGCATCGCCGGAGCCGCCGGTCGCGCGCGCCCCTGTGGCCGC
>DATMVH010000017.1:0-2671 GCA_035563395.1 Solirubrobacteraceae bacterium | reverse complement strand
ACCGACCACAGGACGAGCTGCGCGGCCGGCAGGGCGACGACCACGAGCAGGAGGAGCACCGGCACGCCGGCGGCGAGCGCCGCCCGGGCGCCGTGCAGGCGCCGCGGGACGACCGCCTCGCCGCGCATCAGCGCGCCGTGGTAGCGCGCGCGCCCGCGCAGCAGCCGCTCGAGCGCCAGGAGCCCGAGCGTCAGGCCGACGAGCAGCGTCGCGAGCTGGAGCGCCGCCGCCTGGTCGAACGCGCCGTACCAGACGCGGTAGATCGCGTCGGTCATCGCGCGGTAGTTGAGGAGGTTGACGGCGCCGAAGTCGGCCAGCGCCTCCATCACCGCGAGGGCCGCGCCCGCCGCGAGGCCCGGGCGCGCCATCGGCAGCGCGACGCGCAGGACCGCCCGCCGGTGGCTCAGGCCGAGCGTCCGCGCGGCCTCGAACGTGTCGCGCGACTGCTCGAGGAACGCGGCGCGCCCGAGCACGTAGACGTAGGGGTAGAGGACGAGCGTGAGGACGAGGATCGTGCCGCCCGTCGTGCGGATCTCCGGGAGCTGGAAGCCGGAGCCGAAGACGCCGCGCAGCGCCTCCTGCAGCGGGCTCGACGCGTCGTACTGCCCGAGCAGCACGAACACGAGCACGTAGGCCGGCATGGCGAGGGGGAGCACGAGCGCCCAGTCGAGCCAGCGCCGGCCGGGGAAGTCGTAGAAGGAGACGAGCGCGGCGAGCGCGCCGCCCAGCAGCACGGTGCCCGCGCCGACGCCCGCCGCCAGCACGAGGCTCGCCTGCAGCGCCTGCGGCAGCAGGTCGTCGGCGATCTGCCCGAACGCGCCGGGATCGGTCGCGAACGACAGCGGAAGGACGACGAGCGGCCCGGCGACGAGCAGCGCGACGAGCGTGCCGACGACGGTCCAGGCCGCCGGCCGGCGACGCTGCGGGCGCGCCGCGGCGCCCGCGGCCGGGCTCGCTACCGCCACCCCACCTGCTGCATGAGCGCGATCGCCTCGGGAAGCAGGGCGCCCGCGCGCGCGACGTCGATCGGGTCCTTCTTCACCGTCGCCCAGTCGCGGATGTGCGCGGCCGGCGCGACGTCCACGTTCGCCGCGAGCTCGCTGTTCTCGACGATCTCGCGCTGCGCCTCCGGGCCGGTGAGGTACTCCATCAACCGGATCGCGTCCGCCCGGTGCTCGGAGCCGCGGACGAGCCCGACGCCGGAGAGGTTCGTGTGCGCGCCGCGGCCGTCCTGGTCGGGCCAGGCCGGCGCGACGGGGAAGTCCGGGTCGCCGGCGAGGATGCGCCCGAGGTAGTAGTGGTTCGTGAGGCCGACGTCGCAGCGCCCGGCCGCGATCGACTCCAGCACGTCGACGTCCGAGCCGACGATGAGCGGGTCGTTCGCCATCCAGGACTCGAGCACCCGCCGGGTCGCCGCCGCGCCGCGCTTGGCGAGCATGTCGGCGACGAGCGACTGGTTGTACTCGTTGTTCGAGGTGCGCAGGCACAGCCGCCCGCGGAACCGCGGCGCGCCGAGGTCCTCGTAGCCGTCGACGGCGGAGGCCGGCACGCGCTCCGTCGAGCGCATCGGCGTGCGGATCCGCAGCGAGAGACCCCAGAAGTCGCCGTCCGGGTCGCGGAAGGCCGCGGGGATCTGGCGCCGGAGCACCTCGGTGGTGACCGGTTGCAGCAGGCCGGCCTCCTTGGCGCGCCAGAGGTTGACCAGGTCCGTCGTCACCAGGAGGTCCGCGGGCGTGTCGTCGCCCTCGGAGCGCAGCCGCTGGAAGAGCTCGGGCGCCGTGCCGCCGCGCAGCTCGAGCCCGATCCCCGTCTCCGCCTCGAACGTCGTGAAGGCGTCCTCGTCGCCATACTGGGAGCGGCCGTTGTAGACCACGACGTCCGAGGACCCCCCGAACGCGAAGACCGACGCCGCGGACAGCGCCACGACGGCGAGGACGAGGCCGGCGATGACGCGCCGGCGGCGGCGCAGCAGGGCGGTGATCATGGGCGGGGGAGTCTCTCCGGTCCGGCGGGCGACGGCGGTTAGGGTACCCTAACCGACCGTGGCGGTCAGGATCAGCGGTTCATGACGCCGCCGCCTGCCATCGAGGTCTTCGAGCTCGCCAAGGCGTACGGCGACGTCGGCGCCGTCGACGGCGCGTCCCTGCGCGTGGAGCGCGGCACGCTCGTGGCGCTGCTCGGCCCGAGCGGGTCGGGGAAGAGCACGCTGCTGCGCCTGATCGCCGGCTTCGAGCGGCCCGACGCGGGGATCGTCCACGTCGGCGGCCGCGAGGTCGCCGGGCCGCGGACGTGGGTGGAGCCCGAGCAGCGCCACGTCGGCATGGTCTTCCAGCACGGCGCGCTGTTCCCGCACCTCACGGTGGGGGCCAACGCGGCCTTCGGCGCGTCGCGGCGCGAGCGGGCGACGGAGTGCCTCGAGCTCGTCGGGCTCGCGGGCCGCTCGGGCGCCTACCCGCACGAGCTGTCCGGCGGCGAGCGCCAGCGGATCGCGCTCGCCCGCGCGCTGGCCGCCGACCCGGACGTCGTGCTGCTCGACGAGCCGTTCGCCGCGCTCGACGCGGGGCTGCGCGAGGCGCTTCGCGAGGAGGTCACCGGGATCCTGCGCGCGGACGGGACGAGCGCGCTGCTCGTCACGCACGACCAGGCCGAGGCGCTGTCGCTGGCCGGGACC
>DATMVH010000016.1:0-8594 GCA_035563395.1 Solirubrobacteraceae bacterium | reverse complement strand
CACGGCCACGACCTCGTGCGCGGCGGCGCGGAGGGACACGCCGGCGAGCGCGCGCACCGCGCCGAAGGCCTGCTCGACGCCGACCACCTCGACGCCGCCTCCAAGTCCCTGTACCTCACGGGGCTCCACCACGGGAACCCCGGCCTCCTGCTGCATCAGCTCCCTCCGCGGGCATTACCCCGACAGGTTCGAAGGGTCAGCGCCGGGTGCCTGGGCGCTATCTCAGCCGACGTCCGTCAGCCCCCCCGTCGTCGTTCTCGCCGCGCCGATCCTAGCGGTCCGCGGGCGTCCGCCGCCGCCACAGCTCGGCCTGCTCCCGGAGCGTCAGCAGCCGCCAGTCCTCGCGCGCGGGCTCCCAGACGTGCACGGCGACGTCGACGCTGCGGCGCGCCTCGCCGAGCACGGCGAGCGTCGTGCGCACGTCCGCGTCGCCGGACAGCACGCGCCGCGTCATGACGTCCACGACGCGGAAGCGCCGCGGCGCGCGCGGCCTCGGCTCCTCCGGCCGGCGCGGCGCCCGGCGCATCCGCGGGGAGACGAGCGGCTGCTCCGCTTTCGCCGGCTGCGCCACCGTGTCCTCGAGCGGGACCATCTGCGCGCCGGTGCCCTTCGTGCTCGTGTCGAGGACCCAGACCCTGCGCTCGCTCATCCCCGCGAACGGTACGACGCCGGTCGAGCGGTGCGCAGTGAACCGCTGGGCCGCTTGAGCCGCAGAAGGCGGCGACCACCGACTTCCGGAGATCCGTCATGCGCATTCCCGCCCCGTTGACCCGCGCGATCGCTCTCGTGCTCGCGGCCGCCGGGCTGATGCTCGCCGTGCCCGCGGCCGCCGGAGCGCACCCGCTCGGCAACTTCTCGGTCAATCATCTCGCGCAGGTCTCGATCTCGGCCGATCGGGTCGATGTGCGCTACGTCCTCGACGAGGCCGAGATCCCGACGTTCCAGCAGCGCGGGGTCCCGGACCGGGCCCTGCTCGCTCGCAAGCAGGCGGAGGTGCAGCTCAGGCTGGCGCTGACGGTCGACGGGCGCCGTGTCGCCCTCCGGCGATCGGGCCGCGCGACGGTCGCCCACCCGCCGGGGCAGGGCGGGCTGCGGACGACGCGCGTGGAGATCCCGCTGACGGCACGAGTGCGCGATGCGCGTCGCGTGGTCCTGCGCGATGACACCTTCGAGGGCCGCGTCGGGTGGAAGGCGATCGTCGCACGCCCCGGACGCGGCACCGCCGTGCGGTCGAGTGCACCCGCGAGCGATCCGACCGACGGCCTGCGCGCCTATCCCGACGACCTGCTGAAGAGCCCGGCGGACCTGCGCGAAGCCCGCTTCGACGTGTCGCCCGGAACGGGGACGCTGTCGGCGCCGGACGGCGAGCGCGCCGTCGCCGGCGACGATGGCCGCGGCGCAGACGGCGGGTTGACCGCGGTCCTCGGTGACGCCGCGGCAGGGGAAGGCGTGCTGCTCCTGCTTCTCCTCGCGGCGTTCGGCTGGGGGGCGGTCCACGCGCTGTCCCCCGGGCATGGCAAGGCGATGGTGGCGGCTTTCCTGGTGGGAACGCGCGGCACGGCGCGTCAGGCGGTGGCGCTGGGCGCGATCGTGACCGCCACCCACACCGCCGGGGTCTTCGCGCTCGGTGCCGTCACGCTCGGGCTCTCCGCGTACGTGCTGCCGGAGACGCTGTATCCGTGGCTCAACCTCGTCTCGGGGCTGCTCGTGGTGGCCATCGGCGTGGCCGTGCTGCGCTCGCATCTCCGCCGGCGCCGGCCCGACGCCGCGGGCGATCACGCCCGCGGCCACGGTCACGCGCACCATGAGCACGGCCACAACCACAACCGCAACCACGACCACCACCACCACCACGGTCACGGTCACCCGCCGGCGCGGCCCGGGTGGCGGGGGCTGCTCGCGATGGGGGCCGCCGCCGGCCTGATCCCCTGCCCGTCGGCCCTCGTCGTGCTGCTCGGCGCGATCGCGCAGGGCCAGGTCGCGCTCGGGATGCTGCTCATCGCGACCTTCAGCGCCGGCCTCGCGGCGACGCTGACGGCGCTCGGCCTCGCGGTGGTGTGGGCCGGCCGGCTCCTGCGCCGGTTGCGCGTGCCCGCCGCGCTCGTGACCGCGCTGCCCGCCGCCTCGGCGGTCGTGATCGTCGGTGTCGGCTTCGTGCTGACGCTGCGCGCCCTGCCCATGGTGTGACACGTGCGCATCGCTGATCCGAAACGGGGCCGCGGACGCAACCAGGGCCGTCGGCTGAACCGCCCGCAACGTCGAGGAGCAACGAGATGACGGTCGCTCAACTGGCCCTTCCGCGTCCGGCGGGCACGCTGGCGTCGGCGATCGCTCAGGTGCGCGCTCGCGGCCTGCGCGTGTCGACGCCCCGGCGCTTGATCCTGGAGGCGTTGTTCGACGCCGACGGCCCGGTGACGGCCGAGACGCTCGCGAGCAGGTTGCCGGGCGGCGGCGATCTCGCCTCGGTGTACCGCAACCTCGAGCGGCTCGAGGCGATCGGGCTCGTCCTCCACGTGCACCTCGGACACGGACCGGGCCTCTACGCGCTGGCGACGCCGCGCGATCTCGAGTTCGTCACGTGCGAGGTCTGCGGCGCGTTCGAGGCCGTCGACGCCGCCCGGCTCGACGCCGTGCGTGCCCTGATCCGGTCCGAGCTGGGATATCGCGCGCGGTTCACCCACTTCCCGATCGTCGGTCTGTGCGCCGCCTGCCAGGCGGCACGACCGCCCGCGCGCCGCCCGCGCTCACACGATCACCGCCACTGAACGGCGCGCGCGGACGCCGGGCCGCGCGTTCGATCGGTCAGTGCCCGTGTTCGTGCTCGTGCTCGTGGCCGACCTCGTGCGCGTGCGGGTGCGAGTGCACGAGGTCGCCGTGGCGGTGCTCGTGCTCGTGCTCGACGTGCTCGTGGTCGTGCGAGGTGTGCGGGTGCGAATGCGTCACGTCGCCATGGCTGTGCTCGTGGGTGTGAGGACGGTCGTGCGTGTGCTCGTGCTCCGGCATCCGCGCTCCTTGGCTCGACTCCGCGCCACGATACCCGCGGACCGGCTCGGTCACGCGGCACGCGCGACAGAGCCCGAACAACGTGAGCTCCTCGTGGCCGATCGCGAATCCGGACGCGTCGTCGACGAGCGCGGGCAGCTCACCGAGGACCTCGTCGTGGATGTGCGCGACCGCTCCGCAACGCCGGCAGACGACGTGATGGTGCCGGTGGTCGTGCGCCGGCTCGTAGAACGTGCGGTCCCTCCCCAGATCCGTCCGCAGCACGAGGCCCTCGGCGACGAGCAGCTCGAGCGTCCGGTAGACGGTCGACGGGTTGATCCGGGGAAGCTCGGCCCGCACGCGCGCGACGAGCTCCGCGGCGCTCAGGTGCCGGTCCGGCTCGGCGGTCAGCGCCGCCCAGATCAGCTCGCGCTGGCGGGTGAGCCGCCGCCCGCTCGAGCGCAGGTCGGCCGGCCCGCGATCCGGTGCGTGCCGGTGCCGGCGTCGCTGCGGATCCTCGTCGTGCACCGCGGACCGACGATAGCGCCGTCACGCGCCGTCACGCGCCGGCGCGCGACGCGCCGAGCCGGGCGGCGGGGCCGCTCGTCCGGCGGTGGCCCCGCAGCCCCGTGCACGCGAAGACGACCGCGAACAGCGCGGCACCGACGAGCACGATGGTGGGGCCCGACTGCACGTCGAGGTGGTAGCTGAGGTTCATCCCGGCGAAGCCGCTCGCGGTGCCGATCGCCGTCGAGAGCGCGAGCATGCGCGCGAAGGAGCTCGTGAGCAGCCGGGCGATCGTGGGCGGGATCACGAGCGCGGCCGCGATCAGCGTCACCCCGAGCACCTGCATGGTGGCCAGGATCGACGCCGCGAGCGTCACCATCAGCAGCGCGTCGACGCGTGCGGTGTTCACGCCCGACGCGTCGGCGACCTCGGGGTCGAACGTCGTGAACAGCAGCGACCGGTAGCGGAGGAAGACGATGATCCCGGCGCTCGCCGTGACGCCGGCGACCAGCAGCACGTCGCCGTGCGAGACGCCGAGGATGCTCCCGAAGAGCGCCGCGTCGAAGCTGCGTCCGGTCGTGCCGAACAGCGCCACGAGGGCGAGACCGAGCGCGAAGGAGGCGGTCGTGATCACGCCGATCGCCGCGTCGGAGCCGATCGCGCGGCGGCGCGTGACGGTGTTGATCATCAGCGCCGAGGCGACCCCCCAGGCGCCCGCGCCCAGCACGACGTTGACGCCGAGCAGCGTGCTCGCGGCGAAGCCGCCGAAGATCGCGTGCGAGAGACCGTGGCCGATGTAGCTCATGCCCTTGAGCACCACGTACACGCCGACGAGGCCGCACAGGCCCCCGGCGAGCGTCGCGACGGCCAGCCCGTTGCGGAAGAACTCGTAGTCGAACGGCCGCAGCAGCTCGTCGATCATGCCGTGACACCGGCCTCGGGCCGCGCGCGCTCGGCACCGTGGTGATGGAAGCCGTCGACGACCACCGGCATGCCGGCGTGCTCGAGCACCTCCATCGTCGCTCCATAGGTTCGCTCGAGCACGTCGGCGGTGAGGACCTGGCGCGGGCGCCCCGCGCCGACGACCGCCCGGTTCAGGCAGACGAGCCGCGGCAGGTGCGCGGCGATGCCGTTGAGGTCGTGTGTCGTGAGCAGGATCGCGAGCCCCGCCGCGTTGAGGTCGTCCAGCAGATGCAGGATCTCGTGGCGCAGGCGCACGTCGACGCCCGAGGTCGGCTCGTCGAGCAGCAGCAGATCCGGCCGGCGCAGCAGCGCGCGAGCGATGAAGACGCGCTGCTGCTGGCCACCGGAGAGCTCGCGGATGTGGCGCCGCCCGAGTCCGTCCAGCCCGAGCCGGTCCAGCATGGCCTCGGCCTCCGCCCGCTCGTCCCGGCTCGCCCACGGCCGGCGGCGCCCCGGCCGGGCCATCAGGACGCATTCGAACACGGTGATCGGGAAGTGCCAGTTCACCGTCTCGACCTGCGGCACGTAGGCCATCCGCAGGCCGGCCCGGCGGTGGACCGAGCCGGCCTGCGGGACGATCGTCCCCATCACCGTCCGCAGCAGCGTGGTCTTGCCCGATCCCGACGGGCCGACGACGCCGACGAACTGCCGGGCGTGAAGCGCCAGGTCGACGCCGGCGAGCACCGGCTCGGCGCCGTGACGGACGCTCACGCCGCGCAGGCGGACGAGCTCGCTCCCAGCCGGCCCGTTCACTGCGGGTACTCGGCTCGGTCGGGCGCGACGTCGCGCGGCTCGAACGCGCGCAGCGCGGTGGCGTCGCCGCCCATCGCCTCGGTCATCGTGATGTAGTCGAAGCGCATCAGCCCGATCCACGAATGGCGCGGGTCGCCCGGCTGCGCGGGCAGGTCGTCGTCGCGCAGGACGTCGACGTACCGCACGCCCGCCTCCTCGCCGATCCGCTCCAGGACCGGGCTCGGGAACACCTCCGATCCGAAGATCGCCGGCACGTCCTCGCGCCTCACCTGGTCGATCAGGCCGGCCACGTCCTTCGGCGTCGGATCCTCGAAGTCCGACACCTGGATCGCGCCGATGATGTCCCAGCCGTAGGTGCGACCGAAGTACGCGTACGCGTCGTGGTACGTCAGCAGCTTGCGGTTCGCCCGCGGGATCGTCGCGAACGACGTCCGCATCGCGCGGTCGAGCTCGCCGACCAGCGCGGCGAACTCGGCGTAGTTCGCGGCGTAGTACGCCGCGTTCCGCGGGTCCCGCGCGGACAGGTCGTCGCGGACGATTCGCGCGTACTGCAGCGCGTACGTGGGGTCGGTCCACAGGTGCGGATTGGGCTTGCCGCCGTCGCGGGGGAAGGAGAAGTCGTACGCGTACTCGCGCTCGGGGATCGACCGCGTGCCGAGCTCGACGATCGCGGCGCCGTCGCTGAGGCTCTCGTCCGCCAGCTCCTTCGTCGGCTCCTCCAGCTCGAGCCCGTTGACGTAGAGCACGTCGACCCTCGACAGGAGCTCGGCGACGCTCGGCTTCGGCTCGAACGTGTGCGAGTTCGTCCCCTCCGGGACGATCCCGGTGACCGTCGCGCGGTCACCGGCGATGCTCGACACGATGCTCGTGATCGGCGCGACCGTGGTCGCGACCTCGATCCTGCCCGCGCCGGAGGCGGATGCGCGCCCGCCCGGCTCGTCGCTCGACCCGCACGCGGCGAGCGCGAGCGCCGCCGCCACCGGCACCGACCACGCCGCCAAGCGCCTTGGATTCATCCGTCCGCCTCCTCGGGTTGGTTCCTGCGACCGCCGGCGGCGCCGACGCCAACCCCTATTGCGCATCAGTTGCGATAGCGGATCATCGCCGCGGCGGACGAGTGGCGTCAAGGCGAGCCGTACCGGCGTCGTGGAGAACGATGCGAATCCACGGTGCAACCGGATCACCGTCGCCTCGCCGCGGTGGGGGCGAGCCGCCGAGCCGGATCGACCGGCGGCGCTACGCCGTCACGCGGGCGCGGCGAAGCACGGCCACAGCAGCCCGAGGACCTGCTCGGCCCAGTCGGCCGTCGGGCGGCCGTGGAGGAGGTGGTGGTGCAGGAAGGCGCCGAGCACGACCTCGGCGGCGAGCGCAGGGTCCAGGTCGGCGCGCACGTCGCCGCGGCGGCGGCCGAGGTCGAGCGCCTCGGCGAGCAGGCGCGTGTACGGGCGCAGCGTGCGCTCGCGGAAGCGGTCCATCAGCTCGGGGTGGCGGCGCTCCTCCACCAGGAGGCTGCCCACGAGCGACAGGTCGATCGACCGCGCGGCGCCCTCGAGCAGCGACAGGAGGTCGGCGCGCGCCGCCCCCGTGTCCGGCGGGGCGGTCGGCGCGGGCATGAACTCGATCGCCGCCGCCACGACGTCCGCCTTGTCGCGATAGCGCCGGTACACGGTCGGGCGGCCCACGCGCGCGCCCTCCGCGATCCCGGCGATCGACATCCCCGCGTAGCCCCGCTCGACGAGCTGGCGGCGAGCGGTCTCCAGGATGGCGCGGTCGGCCTCGGCGCTCGGCGGTCGGCCCATCCGCCGGCGCGGGGGCGACTGCGCGGCGGGATCGATTTGGAGCGCCATGCCTTCGCGCCCTTACCCGCCGCACCGAGGCGCCGACACTCACGCACGCTGCGGGCGCGTCAGCGCCTTGACGAAATCCTCGAGCTGCCGGGTCGTCCAGCACTCGTGCAGCTCGCAGAACGGGGCGTAGGCGCGCACGACGGAGTCGCCGTAGTTCCAGTACAGCTGGGGCTCCGGGTTCAGCCAGAACGTCCGCCCGGCGCGCGCGGCGATGCGCGCGAACACGTCGGCCCGGGGATCGCGCCCGTTCGTCCGCGCGTCTCCCAGCACGATCACCGTCGCACGGGGATGCAGGTCGTCCTCGACGAGCCCGAGGAACTCGCGCCAGACGCGCCCGTAGTCCGTGTAGCCCGAGACGTCGGCGACGCCGGCGTCGCGGCCGATCGCCTCCGACACCGCCTTGAACGAGCGCTCGCGGGCGAACACGTCCGTCACCTCGGAGATCCGCTCCACGAACACGAACGAGCGCATCTTGCGGAACGCGTCGTGGAGCGCGTGCAGGACGGAGAGGAAGAAGACGGAGGCGCTCGTGACGCTCGTCGACACGTCGCAGAGGACGTAGAGCTCGGGCCGGCGCGGGCGCTGCGGGCGGTACTTCAGGACGACGGGAACGCCGCCGGTCTGCAGCGAGGCGCGCATCGTCCGGCGCACGTCCACGTGCGCATGGCGCGGGTGCCCGCGCGCCTCGTGCCCCTGCGTGGCGAGCCGCCGCTTGAGCTGGGCGACGACGCGGTGCACGGCCGCCAGGTCCTGCAGCGGACCGGAGGGAAGCGCGCGGTCGAGCTCGTTGAGGGGGCGCGCCGGCGGCAGCGTGCGGGTGCGCTCGATCTGCGCGCGCTCGAGCTCCCGCCGCAAATGCGCCTCGAAGCGGCGGATCTGCTCGCGGGTGAGCGGCGGGCCGGCCTCGTCCTCGCGCGGCGGCCCTCCGGGCTCCGAGCGCAGCCCGAGCGCCCGGCGGATCCGCGATGCGCGACCTGGCACGGCTGGCCATCGCCGCGTTCGGCCGGCGCGGCGAGGGCTCCGGCGTGCTGGGCGTCGACGTCCAGCGGATCCGCCGGGCGCTCGGGCTGCGCTCGGAGCCCGGCGGGCCGGTGCAGGAGGGCGAGCTCGCGCAGCTACCGCTCACGCGCGAGCAGATCCGCCGCTTCGAGGCCCACCTGCGGCGCGAGCTCGAGCGCGCGCAGATCGAGCGCACTCAGGCGCTGCCGCCGTCGCGGCCGCTGACCGAGCTCGACCGCTCGCTGCCCACGGGCCCGCTCCAGGACCTCACCGCCGTCCACCGCGTGGTCGCGCAGCTCAAGCGCCGGCTGGCCACGCAGGGCCACGAGGCGCGCGGTCGCAGGCGCCACGCCCATGTCGACGTCCGGCGCACGATGCGGGCGTCGCTGCAGACCGGCGGCGTCCCCGTGGTGCTCAAGTACCGCCCCCAGCGCCCGCGGCGACCGGAGCTCTACGTCCTGTGCGACGTGTCGACGAGCGTCACCAGCGCGTCGGTGTTCTTCCTGTCCGTGCTGCACGCGCTGCACGACGCGTTCCGGCGCA
>DATMVH010000015.1:0-4452 GCA_035563395.1 Solirubrobacteraceae bacterium | reverse complement strand
CGGCGCCGCGGCCGTGCTCGGGGGCACCACCGGCGCGGCGCTGCTCCTGATCCTGCCGGAGGAGGCGTTCCAGGCCATCGTTCCCGCCTTCATCGCCCTCGCGCTCGTGCTGATCGTGCTGCAGCCGCGCCTCGCGCGCCGCCTGGCGGCGCGGCGCGGCGAGGTGGCGGAGCATCGCCGCGCGAGCGCGGCGGCGACCTACGGGACCGGCATCTACGGCGGCTACTTCGGCGCCGCCCAGGGCATCCTCCTGATCGGGGCACTGGGACTGCTGCTGCCGGAGTCGCTGCAGCGCCTCAACGCGCTCAAGAACGTGCTCGCCGGCCTGGTGAACCTCGTCGCGGGCGTGGTCTTCGCGTTCGTGGCGCCCGTCGCGTGGGGCGCCGCGCTCCTCGTCGCGGCCGGGTCGGTCGTCGGCGGCGTGATCGGCGCCCGCTACGGCCGGCGGCTGTCGCCCGTCGCGCTCCGAGGCGTCATCGTGGTCGTCGGGCTCGTCGCCATCGCGCAGCTGCTGTTCTGATCCGCGCGCGCCCTTCCGAGCGGGCCTGCACTGGCCTGATGTCGGGTGACGCCGTGGCACGCGACGCTATCCTCGGCCCGCCATGGCAACTTGTCTCGTCACCGGTGGCGCTGGTTTCCTCGGCTCGCATCTCTGCGAGGAGCTGCTGCGGCGGGGTCACCGGGTGATCTGCGTCGACAGCGTCGAGACCGGGTCCCTCGCCAACATCGAGCACATCCGCGCGCCGGAGTTCCGGTTCGTGCTCGCGGACATCATCCAGCCGTTCTTCATCGACGAGCCGGTCGACTTCGTCTACCACTTCGCGTCGCCGGCGTCCCCGATCGACTACCTGCGGCTGCCGCTCCACACGCTGAAGGTCGGCTCGCACGGCACCCACCACGCGCTCGGGCTGGCGAAGCTCCACCGCGCGCGCTTCCTGATCGCCTCGACGTCCGAGGTCTACGGCGACCCGAAGGTCCACCCGCAGCCCGAGTCCTACTGGGGCCACGTCAACCCGATCGGGCCGCGGGGCGTCTACGACGAGGCGAAGCGCTACGCCGAGGCCCTCACGATGGCCTACCACCGCCAGCAGGGCGTCGACACGTCGATCGTCCGGATCTTCAACACGTACGGCCCGCGCATGCGCCCGCACGACGGCCGGGCGATCCCGACGTTCCTCCGCCAGGCGCTGCAGGACCGGCCGATCACCGTCTTCGGCGACGGGTCGCAGACCCGCTCGTTCTGCTATGTCTCCGACCTCATCGACGGCATCATCCGGCTCGCCGAGTCCGGCTTCCACCAGCCGGTCAACATCGGCAATCCCGACGAGTTCACCCTGATGGAGCTCGCCAAGACGGTGATCGAGGTGACGGGCTCGCGCTCGGAGATCGTGCACGAGGCGCTGCCGACGGACGACCCGCAGGTGCGCCAGCCCGACATCTCGCTCGCGCGCCAGATCCTCGGGTGGGAACCGCAGGTCGAGCTGCGCGAGGGGCTGCGGCGCACGCTCGAGCAGTCGGGCATCGAAGCACTGACGGGCGCCGGCGCCTCGTAGCGCCGGCTGGACGGACCGAAGCGCCCGGATAGCGGCGCGTGCTGGGTTTGCTGCGACAAAAGGCAGAACATCTGAAAAGGTGCCGCGTTGTCGGCTCAGGAGCAGCCCGTGCCTGACGCGCCCACCAAGACCCGACAGCCGGAGTGGCCCCCGGTCGCGGCGCCCGCGCCGGTGGCGCTTCCCCCGGTCGACATCCGCCGCAAGCGGCCGCCCGCGCTCGCGTTCCTCCTGAGATGGGGGACGCTGCGCCGGCTCGCGCGCATCGCGACGCTGCTGTCGCTCGACTTCGCCGGCCTGTTCGCGGCCATCTTGACGGCGCTGATGGTCAAGGCGGTCGTGCGGAACGGCGACTGGGCGTGGAGCGTGTCGCTCGCCGAGACCTGGGACACCGTGCCGTTCGCGTACCTCGTGACTGCGCTGCTGTTCGCCCGCTCCGAGCTCTACGCGGACCGGGCGGTCCGGCCCGGGCTGCCGCGGATCGTGTCCTCGCTGTTCCAGGTGATGGTCGTGTCGCTGATCTTCGCCCTGGTCAACGGCGAGCAGTACTCGAGCTACTACATCTTCTACGGGACGCTCTGCTTCGCCATCGCCTACGTGTCGGCGCTGCGGTGGGTGTACGAGCGCGTCACGGGCGTGCTGCTGCGGGCCGCGGGCTACCGCCGGCGGGCGCTGATCGTCGGCTCAGGGCGCCACATCGAGGACGTCGCCCGCGCGCTCACGAGCGGGCTCCACGTGCCCGTCGAGCTCGTCGGCTTCATCTCCCTGACGCCGCGGCCCGACAACGGGCTGCGCTCGCTGGGCGACTTCGCCGACCTCTCCGGCGTGCTCGCCCGCCACCGCGTGCAGGAGGTGATCATCGCCGACCCGGAGTTTCCCGAGCAGCACGCCGTCGAGCTCGTCGACCGCTGCCACCGGCGCGGCGTCACCGTGCGCGTCGCGCCTTCGACGATGGAGATCCTCGTCCACCGCGCGGAGTTCGTGCCTGGTAGCACGGTCCCGCTGTTCGAGCTCCGCCCGCCGGTGTTCGACGGGTTCGACTTCCTGCTCAAGCGGTCGTTCGACGTCGTGGTCGCGCTGCTGCTGCTCATCGTCCTCAGCCCGCTGCTGACGATCATCGCGCTCGCCGTCTCGCTCTCCTCGCGCGGTCCCGTGATCTACCGCTCGATCCGCCCGGGCATCGGGGGAACGCCGTTCGCGTGCTTCAAGTTCCGCACCATGCGGACGGACGCGGAGCAGCTGCAGGCGGATCTCGAGTCGCTCAACGAGGCGAGCGGCCCGCTGTTCAAGATCCGCCACGACCCGCGGCTGACGAAGGTCGGCCGGCTCCTGCGCCGCTACTCGCTCGACGAGCTGCCCCAGCTCGTCAACGTCGTGCTCGGGCAGATGTCGCTGGTCGGCCCGCGGCCGCTGCCGCAGCGCGACTTCGAGCAGCTCGACGAGTGGCACAAGAAGCGCTACCTCGTGCTCCCGGGCATGACCGGGCTCTGGCAGGTGTCGGGCCGCGCCGAGCTCGACTTCGACGACCTCGTCCGACTCGACTTCCTCTATCTCGAGCGCTGGTCGATCGGGCTGGACCTCACCATCCTGCTCAAGACCATCCCGGCCGTCCTCGCCCGCCGCGGCGCGTACTGACGGTGATCGCGCCTGCGGCGCTGCTCGCGCGGGCGCGCGCGCTCGCCGGGCCGGAACGCGTGTTGCTCGGCATCACCGGGCCTCCCGGCGCCGGCAAGTCGACGGTGAGCGAGTGGCTCGTGCGGCGGCTGAACGCCAAGGGCGGGCCCGTCGCCGCGTACGTGCCGATGGACGGTTTCCACTTGTCGAACCTCGTGCTCGAATCGCTCGGGCTGCGCGATCGCAAGGGCTCGCCGCCGACGTTCGACGCCGCGGGCTTCGCGGCGCTGCTGGCGCGGCTGCGCGCGGGTGGCGGGCCCGTCTACGCGCCGCGCTTCCACCGCGAGATCGAGGAGTCGATCGCCGCGGAGATCGCGGTCGGCCCGGAGGTGCGGCTCGTGGTCGTCGAGGGGAACTACCTGCTGCTCGACGAGCCGGACTGGCGCCCCGTCCGCGCCGCGCTGCACGAGGTGTGGTACCTCGACGCGCCGGACGACGTGCTGGCCGAGCGGCTGCTCAACCGGCGGCTGCTCGCCGAGCCGGACCGCGACCTCGCGCAGGCGTGGTTGGATTTCAACGACCTCCCGAACGCGCGCCTGATCCGGACGACGCGCGCGCGGGCCGATGCGGTGCTCGAGGTCGGCCCGCTCGACGGGTAGCGTCGTTGCAGCGGTGGATCGTGCCCGGGCCGGCGGCGAGACTGCGGCGGATGCGACGCGTCGTACCGCTGCTCGCCGTGCTCGCGCTCGCCGGCGTGGCGCCGCCCGCGCCGGCCGCCGCCGCGCCGCGGCTGAGCGCGACGCCCGACCCCGTGCGCTTCGGCGAGGTCGTCACGGTCAGCGGCCGCGGCTGGCCGGTGATCGAGTTCTGCGCGCGGCGCGTGCGGCTGGTGCTCCGGTCGGCGCAGAACGAGCTCGGGCTCGGCTTCGCGCGGGTCCGGGCGTCGGGCCGGTTCCGGTTCGAGTGGACCCCGCGCCGGTCGGAGGTCGGCGCCGGGGCATGGCGCGTCGTCGCGCGGTTGCGCTGCGAGAGCGGAGACGACGGGTCGCCCGTGTTCATGCGCCGCAGCGTGTCGCTGCGGATTCGCTGAACCGCGGGCGCTCCGGCGGCGGTGGACGGAAGCGGACGGCCGGGGGCTCGCTCCGGCCGTCAGCTTGAGCGGGGCGGCGCTAGCCGTACGGCTCGTACTCCGTGCCGCTGTCGCCGGGTTCGGTGCCGGTGCCGTGGTCGTCGCCGGGCTCGGGGGCGTCGCTGCCGTGGTCGTCGCCGGGCTCGGGGGCGTCGCTGC
>DATMVH010000014.1:0-11429 GCA_035563395.1 Solirubrobacteraceae bacterium | reverse complement strand
TCGAGCGGTCCGTGGTCATCGGCGCCGGGACGATCGGCTTGATGACGCTGCAGGCCGTCGTGCTCGGCGGGAGCCCGTGGACCGCGGTCGTCGAGCCGCACCCGGATCGCCGCGCCATCGCCGCGGACCTCGGCGCGTCGGCCGTGTACGAGAGCGGGGACGCGCTCGCCGCGGCCGCCGGCCCCGCCGGCGTGGACGTGACCTTCGACGCGGTCGGCCTCGACGCGACGCGCCGCCTCGCCCTCGACCTGCTGCGCCCGGGCGGATGCGCGGTCATGGTCGGGCTCGCCGGCGGCGAGACGGCGATCGACTTCCGCGACGTCGTGCGCCGCGGCCTCACGCTCCGGGGCGCCTACGCCTACACGGACGCCGACTACGACGAGGCGCTCGCGCTCCTGCTCGACGGCCGGGCCGGCCTGGGCGAGCTCGAGCGCGTGCAGCCGCTCGACAGCGGCCCGGAGGCCTTCGCGGAGCTCGCCGCCGGGCCCTCCTCCCGGCTGAAGGTGTTCCTCGGCCCGGTGACCCCCTGACCGTGCTCCTGGCCGACGGCATCCTCGCCGGCAAGGCGGTCGCGGTGACCGGTGCGTCCAGCGGCATCGGGCTCGCGGCGGCGCGCCGCGCGCACGACCTCGGCGCCACGGTGATCGCGCTCGCGCGGCGGCGCGAGGCGATGGAGGCGCAGCTCGGGGATGAGCGCGCGTCCTCCGGCCGGCTCCGGATCGAGCCCGCCGACGTGCGCGACCCGGCGGCGATGCGCGCGGCGCTCGGCGGCCTCGAGCGGCTCGACGCGCTGATCGCCGCCGCCGGCACGAACCTCCCCGAGCGCAGGCTCGAGCAGCTCACCGACGAGTCGTGGGACGCACTCGTCGGTACGAACCTCACCGGCGTCTTCAACGGGGTCGCCGCCGCGCTGCCCGCCCTGCGCGCCGCCCGCGGCGTGGTCGTGGTCGTCGGCTCGGTGTCGGGCGCGTGGCCCGACGTCTCGGGCCCCGGCTACCAGGCCGCCAAGGCCGGGGCGCTCGCGTTCGTCCGCGGGGCCGGGCTCGAGGAGTACGAGCGCGGCACCGGCGTGCGCTTCAGCCTCGTCGCGCCCGGCGTGGTCGACACCCCGCTGCTCGAGCGCCGCCCCAATCCGCCCTCGGCCGAGCAGCGCGCGCAGATGCTGCGGCCGGAGGACGTCGCCGAGCTGTGCGCGCTGCTCGCGGCGCTGCCGGAGGGCGTCGCGGTGCCGGAGCTGACGGTCCTGCCCGCCGCGCTCCAGGCGCTCGGGCGCACAAGCTGACGCGCCCGGCGACGTGCGCGACTGAACGACCCCGGGCGCGGGAACGCGAGCGGTGGTTGCCGGATTCCGGAAGAACGCTCGTGACCGATCGCATCGCCGATCCGTGGGGCCCCCGCACGCCGTACGGCCGCGGCGAGCCGTGGCCGGTGCGCGTCGACCGCTTCCTGGCCGACGGCGTGCGCGCCGAGGACGTGGACCGCTGGGTGCAGACCGCGTCCACGCTGCACTCGAACGGCGACGCGCTCGAGCTCGCGGTCAGGGACGGCCGGCTCGTCGGCGTCCGCGGCCGCGCCGGCGACCGCGTCAACCACGGCCGCGTCGACCCGAAGGACCTGTACGGCTGGCAGGCGTTCGGGTCGCCGGACCGGCTGCGGCGCCCGCTCGTGCGCGAGGGCGGCCGCCTCGTCGAGACGGACTGGGACGAGGCGATGGAGCGGATCGTCGCCCGCTCCCGCGAGGAGCTCGAGCAGCCGGGCGGATGGGGCCGCATCGGCTTCTACACGAGCGGCCAGATGTTCCTCGAGGACTACTACACCCTCGCCGTGATCGGGAAGGCCGGCATCGGGACGCCGCACATGGACGGCAACACGCGTCTGTGCACCGCGACCGCCGCGGCCGCGCTCAAGGCGTCGTTCGGCGCGGACGGCCAGCCGGGCTCCTACCGCGACGTCGACCACTGCGACGCGATCGCCTGCTGGGGTCACAACGTCGCCGAGACGCAGACGGTCCTGTGGATGCGGATGCTGGACCGCCGGCGCGGGCCCGACCCGCCGCGCCTGCTCGCCGTCGATCCGCGCCCCACGTCCGTCGCGAAGGAGGCCGACGTCCACCTCCCCGTGCGGAGCGGGACGAACGTCGCGCTCGTCAACGCGCTCGCCCGCGAGCTGATCGCCAAGGGCTGGTACGACGAGGACTACGTCGCGGCGCACACCATCGGCTTCGAGCGGCTGCGCGACGTCGTCGAGCCGTACACGCTCGCGCGCGCCGCCGAGATCTGCGGCGTCCCCGCCCGCGACCTCGGCGCCGCGGCGGAGCTGCTCGGAACCGGCGAGCGCCTGCTCTCCACCGTCCTGCAGGGCTTCTACCAGTCCAACCAGGCCACCGCCGCGTCGTGCGGCGTCAACAACCTCCACCTCCTGCGCGGGATGTTGGGGCGCCCCGGCGCCGGCCTCTACCAGATGAACGGCCAGCCGTCGGCCCAGAACACGCGCGAGACCGGCGCCGACGGCGACCTCCCGGGCCTGCGCAACTGGGACAACCCCGACCACATCCGCCAGCTCGCCGAGGTCTGGAACGTCGAGCCGGCCGTGATCCCGCACTGGGCGCCGCCCAGCCACGCGATGGAGATCTTCCGCCACGCCGAGCAGGGCTCGATCCGCTTCCTGTGGATCACCGCCACGAACCCGGCCGCCTCGCTGCCCGAGCTCGGGCGGATCCGCCGCATCCTCGCCCGCGACGACCTCTTCGTCGTCGTGCAGGACCTCTTCCGCACCGAGACCACCGAGTACGCCGACGTCGTCCTGCCCGGGGCGACGTGGGGCGAGAAGCAGGGGACGTTCACGAGCGTCGACCGCACGGTGCACCTCTCCGAGAAGGCGGTCGACCCGCCGGGAGACGCGCGGGCCGACCTCGACATCCTCCTGGACTACGCGCGGCGGATGGACTTCCGCGACAGGGACGGCGCGCCGCTGATCTGGTGGCACGACCCGGAGTCGGCGTTCGAGGCATGGAAGCGCTGCTCGGCGGGGCGGCCGTGCGACTACACCGGGATCACCTACGAGCGGCTGCGCGGCGCGACCGGGATCCAGTGGCCGTGCAGCGCGGAGGCGCCGGACGGCACGGAGCGGCTGTACACGGACGGACGCTTCAGCACCGACCCGGACGTCACCGAGACGTACGGCCACGACCTGAAGACCGGGGCCGCGTTCACCGCCGAGGAGCACGCCGCCAAGCACCCGGACGGCCGCGCGTTCCTCCTCGCCGTCGACTACCGGCCGTCCCCGGAGGTCCCCTCGGACGAGTTCCCGCTGCTGCTGACCACGGGCCGGACCGTCTACCACTTCCACACCCGGACCCGCACCGCCCGCGCGCCCCAGCTCCAGGCCGCGGCGCCCGAGGTCTGGGTGGAGCTCGCGCCGGGCGACGCGGCGGACCTCGCGGTCGAGGAGGGCGACGTCGTGCGGGTCGAGTCGCCGCGCGGCGCCATCGAGGGTCCCGCCCGGATCACCGGCATCCGCCCCGGCGCCGTCTTCGTCCCGTTCCACTACGGCTCCTGGGACGTCGACGGCGACGGCGCGCCGCGGGCCGCGAACGAGCTCACCATCACCGCCTGGGACCCGGTCTCCAAGCAGCCCGTCTTCAAGGTCGCGGCGGTGCGCGTGACGCGCGTGGCGGCCGCGACGGGCCCCGCGCCGGCGCCGACCACGGGCGCCTCGGCGCCGCTGCCGGAGGCGCGGGTCGCGCCGACGACCGGTGCGGCGGCGGCCGAGGCGTCCTCGGAGCGGGTGGAGGGCTGACCGTGCAGCTCGCCCACTACCTCGGCCTGCTGCACCGTGCGGAGGAGGAGCTCGCGAGCGCCTACCGCGAGATCGCGCGCGCCCACGCCGACGACGCGGACGTCTTCCACGTCTGCGCGATGCTGGCCGAGGAGTGCGACGCGCACGCCGAGCGGCTGGGTCCGTTCGCCGCGCGCTACGGCGAGGAGGAGCCCGACGAGCCGGAGCGGCTGCACTCCGAGCTCTTCGGCGGCGCTCGCGGCGGGCCGCTCGGGCTCCTGCGCGACCTGCACGACCTCTACCTGATGGCGACGGAGTGCGACATCGCCTGGACGCTCGTCGAGCAGGCGGCGCAGGGCGCGCGCGACGAGGACCTGTGCGGCGTCGTGGCCGGCTGCGAGGAGGAGACGGCGAACCAGCTGCGCTGGCTGCGGACGCGGATGAAGCAGGCGGCGCCGCAGGTGCTCGTCGTCGCGGGCTGAGGGTGAAGCCGCGCGCGCGAGGCTCGGCGCCCTCCCGGTGTCAGTCGGCGAACATCGGCGTGTCCGACCGCTTCAGAGCTCCGCGCACCGATGGTGCGTCGGTGCGGCCGTTCCGGTAGGCGGTTCATGCATTGGCGGCTGCCGCGGGACCGCAACCACGGTCGCTGTTCCAGCACCTGCCCCGACCGCGCGTGCAGGACATCGTCGCCGGGCGTTGCCTGCCGGTCATCGGCGCGGGACTGTCCCGTGACGCGACCACGCCGGCGGGCGGACGCCTACCGCTGTGGCGGGACCTGGGAGCCGATGTCGCGCGTCGACTCGAAGACCCTCCACCTCCCGGAACCGATCCACTCGACACGCGCGGCGAGGTCCGCCTCGGCGCCGAGCGCATAGCGGTCGTGCGCGAGCCGGTCGCGTCGACGCGTCCCCGACGGGAACCGAGCCCACTCCGAACGTCGAGGACGAGTTCGTCCGACCACCGTTGAGCCAGTCGGCGCTCAGCACGATCGCCGGGGAGGAACGGGCTGGACGAGCCGGCTCGCCGCCATGCGCGGGTGGTTCGCGAGGATCGGCCAGGCCGTCACGTCCGCGCTCGAGGCACAGACACGGCGGCTCCTGGAAGGCAACGCATACGAGGCAGCCGTCATCAGCGCCGCGCGGGCCCTCGAGGTCGGCCTGCGAGAGGCGCTCGCGCGGGCACCTGCCGGCGCTGCCCCGGGCGGGACGGTCCAGCCGGAGTCCGGCGATCGCTTGAGCCGGCTCATCGAGATCGCCGCGAGCCGCGGCCTCGTGCAGGAGACCGACGTGAGCGAGGTCCGGGACTTGCAGCGACTGCGCAACGTCCTGGTCCACAGCGCCGAGACTCCGGACGACGCGCGGGCGCGACCGCTGGTGGAGAAGGCGCTCGAGCTGATCGAGCGCCTCAAGGCTCCGCCGCCCGCCAAGCCGCGGCGGGCACGGTCGTGATGGGCCTCAGTCCTCGGCCGGGAAGCTGAACACCGCCACGCCGCGCAGGTCCGCGATCAGCCGGCCGCGGACGTGGGTGAAGCGCATGAGCACCTGCGTGCACTCCGGGCAGACGACCACGAGGCCCGGGCCGCGGTCGTAGACGTGCGTCGTGCCGACGGCGCCGCGCGCGCCGCAGCCGGCGCAGGCGATCAGCGCCGTGGTCGCCTCCGCGGTGAACACCTCGGCGAGCAGCCCGGCCGCCGCGTTGCCGTCCAGCCTGAGGTCCGTGTCGTCCATGCTCATCCTCCAGTCGCGCCGAAGCGCTCCGTGCGGACGTGGTCGGGGTCGTGGCGGAGCGCGACGAGGTGGCCGGCGACCGTCTCCACGAAGCCGCTCGGCCCGCACACGAACACGTGCGGGGCCGCATCCGGCGGCCACGCGACGGCCTCGAGCATCGCGCGGTCGACGCGCCGCGCGAAGCCCGTCCAGCCGTCCGGCGCGCGGCGCGTGAAGGTGCGGACCACCTCGATCCCCGGCTCGGCTTCCACCGCCTCGAGCTCCCCGGCGTAGAGCAGCTCCCCGGGGCTGCTCGCGGAGACCAGCAGGCGCGTCGCCGCCTCGCTCCGCGCGAGC
This sequence comes from Solirubrobacteraceae bacterium, assembly GCA_035563395.1. Classification (GTDB taxonomy): domain Bacteria; phylum Actinomycetota; class Thermoleophilia; order Solirubrobacterales; family Solirubrobacteraceae; genus DASQMT01. Next base: position 5,589 of record DATMVH010000014.1, on the reverse strand, counting down.
CGGCGGTGCCGCAGCATGGCCATCAGCGGCACGAGCCCGGAGCCGCCGGCGACGAGCAGCAGCGGCCCGCCCTGCCGCGCGCTCCACGTGAACCAGCCGCCGATGGGACCGCGAAGCTCGAACTCGTCGCCCGGACGGACCTCCTCGGCGAGATACGGCGAGACCTCGCCGTCGTCGAGGCGCTCCACCGTGAGCGCGACCCGGGGCTCCTCCGGCGCCGAGGCGATGGAGTAGCTGCGCTGCGCCTGGTAGCCGTCCTCGGCGGTGAGCCGGACGTCGACGTGCTGGCCGGCCCGGTGGCCCGGCCAGCCGGGAACGTCGAGCACCAGCGTGACGGCGGCCGGCGTCTCGTGCACGACCTCGCGCACGGCGGCGACCCGCCACGCCGCGCGGCGCCCGTCAGTCGCCGGAATAGCGCTGCTCACGCCACGGGTCCCCGCGCCGGTGGTAGCCGAGCGTCTCCCAGAAGCCGAGTTCGTCGTCCTCCGTGACGACGATGCGCCGCACCCACTTCGCGCTCTTCCAGAAGTAGAGGTGCGGCACGAGCAGCCGCGCCGGGCCGCCGTGCTCGGGCTCGAGCGGCGCGCCGTCGTAGGCGAAGGCGACCCACGCCTTGCCGTTTGTCACGTCCTCGAGCGGGAGGTTCGTCGTGTAGCCGCCGTCGCACTCGACCGACACGAAGGCGCCGAACGGGTCGGCGTCCGCGAGCAGCGTGTCGACGGGAACGCCCTCCCAGACGGTGCCGAGCTTCGACCACGAGGTCACGCAGTGGATGTCGACGGTGACGGTCTCGGCCGGCAGGGCGCGGAACGCGTCCCAGTCCCAGCGGCGGGACTCGCCGACCGCCCCGTCGACGGCGAGGTCCCAGGTGTCGAGCGGGACGTGCGGCGTCGGGCCGGCCGAGAGGACCGGGAAGTCGTCCACGAGGTGCTGGCCCGGTGGGAGCCGGGCCCCCTCGGGGAGGTCGCGCTGGCGGCGGCGGAAGCCGCGGCTGATGGGGGGCATGCGCGCATTGTCCTCCTGCCGGCCACCACGTTACGCCCGGCGCGCGGGCGGGTCCGCGGGGTTCGACGAGCCGGCGGATCGAAGTGCGGAGCGCTGCACGCGCACCGACACGCGTCACGGGGGCTCGCACGACGCCGTCGCGGTGGCGGGCCGCACGCCGGTCGTGCGGCTCGCACCCGGCTCGCGCCCGCCTGTAACGGCACGGGGCCGCCGGCGACTGGAGCGGCGACCATGCGCGCCGCCATCGCTTCCCTTCCTTCCGCCTTCGCGGTGTACGACCGGCGCTTCGCCGACGTGCTCGGCCCCGAGCCGCGCCTCGCGCCGGTCGTCGCGACCGACGCCCACGAAGGCCCCGTCTACGTCGCCGCGGAGGACGCGCTCTACTTCACCACGTCGCGGCCGCGGGTCGCCATCCGCCGCGTCCGCCTCGACGGCGAGCGCTTCCCCGTCGAACCGGACCGCGTCGAGACCGTGCGCGCGGACGCCAACGCCGCCAACGGCATGACGCTCGCCCCGGACGGGCGCCTGCTCGTCTGCGAGCAGGGATCGCCAGTCCGCCCGGCCGCGATCACCGCGCTGGACCCGGCCACGGGAGCGACGGAGACCGTCGCGGACGGCTGGCATGGGCTTCCGCTCAACTCGCCGAACGACGTCGTCGTCGCCCGCGACGGCACGGTGTGGTTCACCGACCCGAGCTACGGCTTCCTCCAGGGCTTCCGACCGCGGCCCGTCCTCGACGACCGCGTGTACCGCGTCGACCCGCGCACGGGCGAGGTGTGGACGGCGTCGCAGGGGCTCGACAAGCCGAACGGGCTGGCCCTCTCGCCCGACGAGCGCGTCCTGTACGTCGCCGACAACGGGACCCCGCACCGCCTGCTCGCCTTCGACGTCGCCGACGGCCGGCGGCTGACCGGGCGCCGACTGGTCGCGCAGTTCCCGCCGGGTCACCCCGACGGCGTCGCCGTCGACAGCGCGGGCCGTCTCTACGCCTCGACCCCGGCCGGCGTGCGGGTGCTCGACCCTGACGGCACTTCGCTGGGCGAGATCGCCCTGCCGGGCGCCGTCAACTTCACCTGGGGCGGTGCCCGTCGCAACGTCCTGTTCATCACCGCCGACACGGCCATCTGGGCCGCCGTCCTCGACGTCCAAGGAGCGTGACCGTCATGCCCGTCGCCCGTATCCGCCGCGTCATCGACACCGCCGGCGCCGAGGCGGTGCTCGCAGCCGCCGAGGCGCGCGCCCGCAGCCGCGGCAGCCGGGTGGTGATCGCGGTCGTCGACCCCTCCGGCGAGCTCGTCGCCCTACGGCGCACCTCCGGCGCGCAGGTCGCGTCGGCGCGCGTCGCGGTGGACAAGGCCCGCACCGCGGCGATCTTCGTGCGGCCGAGCCGCGAGATCGAGGAGCAGGTCAGCGGCGGGCGCATCGGCGCGCTCGCGCTCAGCGGCGCCGCGGCGCTCACCGGCGGCGTCCCGCTCGAAGTGGGCGACGAGGTCGTCGGCGCGGTCGGGACGAGCGGCGAGACCCCGGACGAGGACGAGGCCATCGCCCTCGCGGGCGCCGCGGCGGCCTTCTCGACCGAGGAGGCGCGTACGATCACCCAGGCGGGCGCCCGCATGGTCGCCGAGGCCGTGGGTGCCGCCGCGGCCGCGCGCGGCGTCGCCCCCGTGGTCTCCGTCGTCGACGCGGGCGGCGCGCTGGTGTACCTCCTGCGGCCCGATGCCGCGCAGGTGGCGAGCGTCGAGGTGACGACGGACAAGGCCCGCACCGCGGCGATCTACCGCCGGCCGAGCAAGGACTTCGAGGAGCAGGCGGCGCACGGCCGCCCGTCCGCACTCCACCTGGCGCGCGCCGTGCCGCTGCAGGGTGGGATCCCGATCGAGGTCGCCGGCGAGGTCGTCGGCGCCGTGGGCGTGAGCGGCGCCTCTTCGGCCGACGAGGACCAGGAGCTGGCGCTCATCGGGGCGGAGGCGGCGGCGCGCGCCGCCGCCCACGGCGACGGCAATGGCGCGACGCACTTCCCCAAGGCGGCCGTCGTCCGCCGCTTCGAGGCCGGCGGCCTGCTGCTCGACGAGCGCGCGTACAAGCTCGACGCCGGCCGCCGCGAGGCGCCCGGCGAGGTCGAGTACCACGAGCGCGTGGTCGACGTCATGCACGTCGTGCAGGGGACGGCGACGGTGCTCACCGGCGGCACCATGCGCGACAGCCGGGAGGTCGCGCCCGGCGAGCTCCGTGCGGCGGCGCTCGACGGCGGCACCCCGCACGCGCTCGCGGAGGGCGACGTCCTCGCCGTCCCGAACGGCGTGCCGCATCAGTTCGTGGAGGTGTCGGATCCGTTCCTCTACTTCGTCGTGAAGGTGGTCGCGTGACGGCCGTGGCGACGCGGCCACCGGCCGCGCCGGTCCCGGGGCCGCCGGAGCTCCTGCCCGGTCGCCCCGACGCGGTCGTCGACCTCCAGACCGACGCCGGAGCCGCTCTCGTCGGCGCAACCTGGCGGCACGCCGACGCGCGGGTGGAGGAGATCGCCTTCGTGGACGTGGCCGGTCCGGGCGCGCCCGATCCGCTGGGGCCGGGCGACGTGCCCAACCGTACCTACGACGTCGTGCCCCATGCCGAGGCCGCGGACTTCGACGACTCCGGCTGGACGGCGCTCGGGCCGGCGGACACTATGCGCCGGCTCGGGGGCGGTCGCGTCTCCTTCGCGTGGTACCGAGTGGCGGTGACGATCCCCGAGCGCGTCGGCGACCTCGACCCGACGGGCGCGGCCGTGGTGTTCGAGGTCGTCGCCGACGACTACGCCGAGGTGTGGGTGGACGGCGCGCTGCCGCTCGCGCTCGGCACGACCGGCGGTCACGTGGTCGGCGGCTTCAACGCTCCCAACCGCGTCCTCCTCACCCGCGACGCGCGGCCGGGCGACTCCTTCCAGCTCGCCGTGTTCGCCATGAACGGGCCCATCTCGGCGTCGCCGCGCAACTACATCTGGCTGCGGACGGCGACGCTCGACTTCTACGCCGCCGGGCGCGCGGTGGGCGACGAGCCGGCGCCGCTCCACGTCGAGCGGCTGGATCCGCGTCTGGACGACGTCGTCTCGGCCGACGCCGCGCTCGAGCGCGTCGCCGGCGGCTTCGCGTTCACGGAAGGACCGGTCTGGTCGCCCGACGGCGGGCTGCTGTTCAGCTCGCCGGACACGAACGCGATCTACCGGCTCGAGCCGCGCGCCGCCCGCGTCAGCGTCTTCCGGTCGAAGAGCGGCTACGCGGGCGTCGACATCGGGCGCTATCGCCAGCCGGGCTCGAACGGCCTCGCCTTCTCCCCCGACGGGCTGCTGACCATCTGCCAGCACGGCGAGCGGCGGGTGCTGCGCGTCAACCCGCACGGCGACGTCTCCGTCGTCGCGCACCGGTTCGACGGCCTGCGGCTCAACAGCCCGAACGACCTCGTCTACCGGTCGGACGGGACGCTGTTCTTCACCGACCCCCCGTTCGGCCTCCCCGGCGGGCCGGACGACGAGGCCCGCGAGCTGCCCTTCAGCGGCGTCTTCAGCGTCCGCGACGGGGCCGTGCGCCTCGTGACGAGCGAGCTCGCCGGGCCGAACGGCATCGCCCTCTCGCCGGACGAGCGGTTTCTCTACGTCGGCGACTGGGACCCCGGGCACAAGGCGGTGATGCGCTACGCCATCGGCGCGGACGGTGCCGCCGTGGGCGCGGGCGAGCTCCTGTGCGACCTGACGGACGAGCCGGGGGAGGACGCGATCGACGGCCTCGCCGTCGATGCCGGCGGGCGGCTCTACGTGTGCGGTCCGGGCGGGATCTGGATCCTCTCCCCCGCGGGGGAGCGGCTCGGGCGGCTCGGGCTGCCCGAAGCCCCGCACAACCTTGCCTGGGGCGACGACGACGGCCGCAGCCTCTACATCACCGCCCTCACGAGCGTGTACCGCCTCCGCGTCGCCGTCCCCGGCGCGCGGCTTCCCCGATCCCGCGACCGAAAGGACGCCTCGCGATGAGCAGGAACCTGACTCCCGGCACGGTCATCCCGGACTTCGTGCTGCCGGACGAGACCGGCGCGCCGCAGCGGTTGTCGGCGCTGCAGGGCGACAACCTGATGGTGCTCCACCTCAGCCGCGGGGAGCACTGCCCGCGCGAGCGGATGCACCACCGCGAGCTCCTGCGCTTTCACGAGTGGTGCGCGGTCGCCTTCTGCGAGCTGGTCTCCATCCTCCCCAACTCGCTGCACGACACGTACAAGCTGAAGATCTCGACGGGCGCGCGCTGGACCTTTCTCGCCGACGAGGACCTCGCGGTCCAGCGCCACTTCGACATCAAGGAGTACACCGACCCGCACCATGACAACGCGGTCGTTCCGCACACGCTCGTGCTGTCGCCCGGCCTCGTCGTCGAGAAGGTCCACGTCGGCTACTGGTTCTGGGGCCGGCCGTCGAACGAGCAGCTGTGGGCAGACGCCGGCGCGATCCTGCGCCGGATCAAGGCGGACTTCGACCCGACGACGCCCGCCCCGCGCGCGGCGTGGGAGGCGGCACGGCTCGGCGCGGCGGCCTGAGCGCCGCTCAGCCCGCCGCGGCCGAGGGCG
>DATMVH010000013.1:0-9711 GCA_035563395.1 Solirubrobacteraceae bacterium | reverse complement strand
CGGAAGCTCACGCCGGACCTCCCGGCACGGCGTGCGCCGCCACCGCCGCCCGCCCGACGCCGCCGGCCGCGAGCGCGGCCCGGCGCATGTACTCGGCGCGGCGGAGATGGCCGGCGAGGTCGCGCAGCCAGTCGCCGTCCGTGCTGAGGACGAGATGGTCGATCCCGCCGGCCTTGAGCGCGGCGGCGACCGCCTCGCGGTCCGCCGCGGCCGCGGCCTTGAAGCGCTGCCGCACGCGCTTGCGGTTCGTGTTGACGACCACCTGCCGCCCGGTCTCGGGGTCGGTCATGAAGAGATCCCCGACCGCCGGCAGCTCGAGCTCGCGGGGGTCGCGGATCTCGACGGCCAGCACGCCGTGGCGCGCGCGCAGCCCGCGCAGGGCGCCGTCCCAGTCGCGCGCTCCGCGGAAGTCGCTCACCACGATGATCAGGCCGCGCGCCCGCGCGAGCGCAGCGACGTGCTCGGCCGCCACGCTCAGCGAGGTCGGCCCGGCGTCGCCGTCCGGCGCCGGCCCCTCCACCCCCGCGGCGACGCCGCGGCGCAGCTCGCCGAGAAGCCCGAGCAGCCCGAGCCGGCCCTGGCGCGGGCGCAGCACGCGCTCGTCGTGGTCGCCGAAGGCGACGACGCCGAGGCGGTTCCCGCGCCGGGTCGCGACGTGGCCGATGGCCAGCGCGACGCCCTCGGCCACGTCGGCCTTGCGGCGCAGCGCCGTGCCGAAGCCCATGGAGGCCGACACGTCGAGCACGAGCCACGCGGTCATGGCACGCTCGCCGACGTGCACGCGCACGTGCGGCTCCTGCATCCGCGCCGTCACGTTCCAGTCGATGAAGCGCACGTCGTCGCCCGGGCGGTACGGGCGGATGAGCGCGAGCTCGGTGCCCGAGCCGACCTGCGGCGTGAGGTGGTCGCCGGGGACGAGCGACTGCACGCGCCGCAGCACCGCCAGGTCGAGCGAGCGCAGCACCGCGTCCGGGACCGCGCCGGGACCGGGCTTGTCCGGCGTCCGGTCCGGCGGCGGCGGGAGCGCGCGGCCCCTCACGGGATCCGCCCCGTGCGCAGCAGCGAGACCACGACGCCGGCGAGCAGCAGCGCGAGCGCGCCGCCCGCGAACGCCGCCGTCACCTCCTGCTTCTCCTCCCGCTTGGCGAGCCCGCGGCCGAGGTTCGCGTAGACGGCCTCGAGGTCGCGCTCGGTCGGCGCGGTGAAGAAGCGCCCCGACGTCAGGCGCGCGATCTCCTGCAGGGTGCGCGTGTCCGGCGGCACCGTCTCCCGCCGGCCGTTCGGGTGCACGAGCACCCCGGTCGGCGTGCCGAGCGCGATGGTGTAGATCGGCACGCGGAACCGCCGCGCCCGCCGGGCGATCTCGACCGGGTCGCTGCCGCGCGTGCTCTCGCCGTCGGACAGCAGCACGATCGCGCCCGGGAGCCGGGTCGGGCGCCCGTCGGGGCCGGTCAGCGGCGTGCGGATCGCGTCGAGCCCGAGCTGGAGGCCGTCGCCCATCGCCGTGGCGCCCTTCACCGTCAGCGTCTGCAGCGCGCGCAGGGTCTGGGCGTGATCCGTGCTCGGCTCGGACAGCTGCTCGGCCGTCGAGTTGAACGAGACGAGGCCGAGCCGGAACTCGTCGGGCAGCGAGCGGGCGAGCGTCCGGGCCGCGTCGCGCGCCGCGGTGGCGCGGTCGGGGCGGACGTCGGTGGCGCGCATCGACACGGAGGTGTCCTGCACGAGCATCACGGTCCCCTGCCGCTGCTCCACCGCGACCGTGCGCTCCGGCCGCGCCACGGCGAGCGCGAGCGACGCGAGCGCCGCCAGGGACAGCGCCGCGGGCACGTGGCGGCCCCACGAGCGCCCCGCCACGCCGGCGAGCACGTCGACGGCGGGGTAGCGGATCGCGTAGCGGCGGCGGCGGCGCTGCGCCTGCCAGTAGACGACCAGCGCGAGCGGGACGAGCAGGAGCGCGGCGAGCAGCAGGGGCTCGCGGAAGCTCATCGCGCGGCCCGCGCCCCCTCGTGCGCGAGCTCGATGCGCGGCATCGGCACCGCGTCGAGCACGTCGTCCAGCACCCGGTCGGCGTCGACGCCAGCGGCCAGCGCCTCGTACGTGAGGACGATGCGGTGGCGGAGCACGTCGCGCGCGAGGTCCCGCACGTCCGTGGGAAGCACGTAGTCGCGGCCGCGCAGCAGCGCGAGCGCGCGCCCGGCGTGCACGAGGTTGATCGAGCCGCGGGGGCTCGCGCCGAACTCGACCCAGTTGTTCTCGCTCGGCTCGCGCGTCGCCGTGGTGAGCGCCACGGCGTACTCCATCACCCGCCGGTCGACGTAGACGCCCTGCGCCGCCCGCTGGTGGCGGGACAGCTGCGCGGGGTTGAGGACCTCGCGCACGTCGGCGCCGCCGAGCAGCGAGCGCTCCACCACCGACACCTCGTCGCGCGCCGCGGGGTAGTCGACCACGAGCTTGAACATGAAGCGGTCGACCTGCGCCTCGGGCAGCGGGTAGGTGCCCTCGGACTCGATCGGGTTCTGCGTCGCGAGCACCAGGAACGGCGACGGGACGCGGTGCGTCTCGTGGCCGATCGTGACCTGGTGCTCCTGCATCACCTCCAGCAGCGCGGACTGGACCTTCGCGGGCGCGCGGTTGATCTCGTCCGCGAGCAGGAAGTTGCAGAAGACGGGACCGAGCTCCGTGTCGAACCCGCCGGTGTCGGGGCGGTAGATGCGCGTGCCCACAAGGTCGGCGGGCACGAGGTCCGGCGTGAACTGCAGGCGCTTGAACGAGCCGCCGAGGACGTCGGCGACCGTCTTGATGGTCAGCGTCTTCGCGAGCCCCGGGACCCCCTCGAGCAGCACGTGACCGCCGGCCAGCAGGGCGACGAGGAGCCGCTCGAGCATCCCCTCCTGCCCGACGATGACGCGCTTGACCTCGAAGAGCGCGCCCTCCAGGGCGGCGTGCGCCTCGCGGGCGGGGTCCTGTTGGCGCCCCTCGAGGGCGCGCAGACGAGGCTCGTCGGTGCTCACGGGTGTCTCGGGCTCCTGTTTCGGGATGGCCGGCGCGGCCTCAGCCCTGGACCAGCTGGTCCGGACGGCGGCCGAGTCGAACCTCGATCGTACGCCGCTCGCCGCGCCGTACCACCTCGATCCGGGCAGTCTCGCCCGGTTTCTTGCGCAGGACGGCCTGCGAGAGGTCGCTCGAGGCGGAAACCGGTGTGCCGTCGAAGGCCACGATGCGGTCGCCGACGCGCAGGTCCGAGTCGGCCGCCGGACCACCCTCCGTGAGGCCGGCGACGACCGCGCCCGACTCTCCGGCCACCTCGGTGGTGGACACGCCGAGGTACGCGCGGTCGATCCGGCCTCCCTCGATCAGCTCGGGAACGACCTCCTTGACCGTGTCGACGGGCACGGCGAAGCCGACGCCGCTGAACTGGCGGGAGTCCGACGCGATCTGCGAGTTGACCCCGATCACCCGGCCCTGGGCGTCCAGGAGCGGGCCGCCCGAGTTGCCGGGATTGATCGCCGCGTCCGTCTGCAGGACGCCGGGGATCGGGAAGCCGTTGGGGGAGGTGATCTCGCGGTCGAGCGCCGAGATGATGCCGGTCGTGACGGTCCCCGACAGCCCGAACGGGCTGCCGATCGCGATCGCCGCGTCGCCCGGCCGCAGCTCGGCGGAGGAGGCGAACTCGAGCGGCCGCGTCTCGGCCGGGATGTCCTCCGGATCCACCTCGAGCACCGCGAGGTCGGTCGAGGGATCCTGGCCGGCGAGCTCGGCGTCGAGCGCGTCGCCGTCCTCGCCGAACCGCACGGTGAAGCGGCGCCGGCCGTCGACCACGTGCTGGTTCGTCACCACGTGGCCCTTGCCGTCGATCAGGAAGCCGGACCCCGTGGCCTGACCCCCGCCGCCCGACGGATCGAGCGGCAAGTCCGCGGCGGACCCGGTGGCGGAGATGAACGCGACGCCGGGCGCGACCCGCGCGTAGATGTCCGAGACGTCCGTCGGGCTGCTGCCGCCCGGGCCGCTGGTCGCGGCCGAGGACTCGACGGTCGCGGTGGGCGCGGGCGCGGTGCGCACGACCGTGCGGTTCTCGCCGGCGAGGTCGTCGAGCACGCCGGTGACCGCGAGGACGGCGATGACGAGGCCGACCGCGGCGGCACCGAGGAAGGTGAAGAAGACGTTCGAGAGTCGCCGTGACCGGTTCATGGGCGCCCAGTGAAGCTCGACTCGGCAAATGCCGTGTAAGACCTACCTCAAGGATTGCTCAACGGCAGCGCGCGCCAAACCGCGCCGGCGCGGGCGCGGACCCTCCGCGCCGGCGGGCGTCAGGCCTCGCCCGTCGCCAGCGCGCGCCCGAGCCGCTCGCCGGCGGCCTCGAGCTCCTCCGCCGTGCCGGCCTCCTGCACGAGCTGCAGGTCGATCATCCGCTTGCCGAACGCGTCGAGCGCGTCGCGGCCGACGATCGCGTGCAGCGGGACGCCGGCCTGGCGCGTGCGCGTCCCGATCTCCCCGACGATCTTGCCCTGCAGCGTCTGGTCGTCGAGCTTGCCCTCGCCGGTGACGACGGCGCGCGCGGCGCGCATCCGCTCGTCGAAGCCCAGCGCGTCGAGCACCCACGCCGCGCCCGGCTCGAGCGCGGCGCCGTGCACCGCCCACAGGCCGCCCGACAACCCGCCCGCGGCGCCGGTCATCGGCACGCCGCGCGGGTCGCGCGGGAACGAAGCCGCGAGCTCGTCCAGGCGCCGCTCGAGCCGCACCACCATCGCGGGGTCGGCGCCCTTCTGCGGCCCGAACACCGCGGCCGCCCGCTCGAACGGCGTCCGCACGTCGCAGAGCACGACGATGCGCGCGCCGCCGAGGCCGCCGTGCTCCTCGATCGCGCGCAGCGCGCCCGCGCCGCCGTCCGTCGTCGCCGAGCCGCCGACGCCGAGCACGACGACCTTCGCGCCGGCGTCGACGGCGGCGCAGATCAGCTCGCCGGTGCCGTAGGTCGACGCCTCCCAGGCGTCGCGCTCCGCCTCCGCGACGAGGGCGAGCCCGGACGCCGCCGCGGTCTCGACGATCGCCGTCCCGCCGTCCTCGACGAGCGCGAACTGCCCCTGGACCAGGCGCCCGAGCGGGTCGTGCGCCGGCGCCCCCGCGAGCTCCCCACCGAGCGCCGGCAGCAGCGCCTCGAGCGTGCCCTCCCCGCCGTCCGCGACGGGGCAGAGGTCCGGCGGCATCAGTCCGGCGCGCTCGAGCCCGCGCCCGACGTGCCCGGCGACCTCGGAGGCGCGGAACGTGCCCTTGAAGGAGTCGGGGGCGACGAGGACGGGACGCTCCGCGACTGGCGCGCTGGGCATCGGCGCATCCTGCCACGCCGCGCCGACGATTGAGCGCTTGTTACGCGTGGCGCGCGCCGCGCGACCGCGGGGGCGCGGCGTGCCACACTGCGTCACGCCGTGGAACACCCGAGCGCGATCGCCGGCGTGGGCGCGCCGTGGGGCCCGGACGAGGCCGGGCTCCTCGCCCTGCAGGGCGCGCTCGGCGTGCTCGGCGCGAAGTGGAGCCTCTCCGTCCTCGCGCGGCTCAACGAGGGCACGCAGCGGTTCAACGAGCTGCTGCGCCAGATCGACGGCGTCTCGCGCCGCATGCTGTCGGCGACGCTGCGCCAGCTCGAGCGCGACGGCCTCGTCCTCCGCCACGTCTACGCGCGCGTGCCGGCGCGGGTGGAATACGAGCTGTCCGACAGCGGCGAGGCGCTGCTGCAGGCGCTCGCCCCGCTGCTGGACTGGGGCCAGCGCCACCAGGAGGAGATCGCCGCGGCGCGCGAGCGCTTCGACCGCCTGCAGCTGTGGCGCACCGGTGCGCAGGAGCTGCAGGCGCAGACGCACGCGCGCGACCGTCGCGTGCCCGGCGTCTACTGAGCGAGCTGCTCCATCCGGCACTCGCGCGGCGGCTTGTCCTCGCGCCAGCGCGCGATCTTCGCGCCGTGCCGGATGCGGTCGTTGCTCGTGTGGTCGAAGCTCACCTCGACGACGAGCTCGGGCCGCAGCTCGATCCACTCGAGCTCGCGGTCGCTCGCCCAGCGGCTCGGCTCGCCCATCCCGCGCCGGCCGGTCTCGTACGCCTTGAGGCGGGCAGGGAGCTCGCGCTTCTCGGCCGCCTTGAAGCCCGAGGTGTGCCCGACCTCGCGGAGGTTCCCCGCCTCGTCGTAGAGGCCGAGGATGAGCGAGCCGACCGTGCCCTCCTCCTTGCCCGGGCGCCAGCCGAGCACGACGGCGTCGATGGTGCGGACGCGCTTGACCTTCACCATGCCGACGCGCTCGCCGGGGCAGTAGCGGGCTTCCTGGCGCTTGGCGATCACGCCCTCGGCGTGCTGGAGCCACGGCTGCGCGTCGCCCGCGTCCTCCGTGGCGGGGGTGAGGTCGACGGGCGCGTCGATGCGGGACGCGAGGCGCGCGCGACGCTCGCGCTGCGGGAGCTCGAGCAGGACGTCGTCGTCCTCCGCGAGCAGGTCGAACGCGATGAAGCGGGTCGGCGTCTGCTCCGCGAGCATGTTGATGCGCGACGCGGCCGGGTGGATGCGCTGGCCGAGCGCGTCGAAGTCCTGCCGGCCGTCGCCGTCGAAGAGCACGATCTCGCCGTCGAGCACGTAGCGGCCGGCGGGGAAGGCGAGCTCGGGGAAGTAGCGCGTGAGCGGCCGGCCGTTGCGCGACTGCAGGTGGACGGCGTCGCCGTCCACGAAGGCGATCGCGCGGAAGCCGTCCCACTTGGGCTCGTAGACCCAGCCCGGTCCGGTCGGCAGGGTCTTCGCGGACTTCGCGAGCTGGGGCGGGAGGGGCGGGGAGAGCGGCAGGGCCATGGGGACGCGATGCTATAGCCGTGACGGAGCACGGCCCTGCACCGGCGTCGGACACCCCGCGGGCCGCGGCGGAGGAACCGGCGTCGACGAGGGTGTCCCGCCTTGTGCAGCGGTACTACGACCGGCGCGCGCCGGAGTACGACGACTGGTACCGCGGCACCGGCCGGTTCGCGAGTCGAGACAGACCCGGCTGGGACGACGATCTCGCGGCGCTGATCCGCGCGCTCGCCGCCCTGCCGCCGGCACGCACGCTGGACGTCGCCTGCGGGACGGGCTTTCGCACCCGGCACCTGCCCGGCGACGTGACGGGCCTCGACCGCAGCGCGCCCATGCTGGAGATCGCGCGCGAGCGCATCGCGCGCGTGGTTCGCGGCGGCGCGCTCGCCCTGCCGTTCCCGGACGACGCCTTCGAGCGCGTCGCGGCCGGCCACTTCTACGGGCACCTGCAGGCGCCGGAGCGCGCGCGCTTCCTGGCGGAGGCCGCGCGCGTGGCGGCCGAGCTGCTCGTGGTCGACTCCGCCCGGCGCGCGGACGTGCCGGCGGAGCGCTGGGACCCGCGGGTGCTCTCCGACGAGTCGCGCCACCGCGTCTACAAGCGGTGGTTCACCGGCGCGCAGCTCGCCGCCGAGGTGGGCGGCGAGCTCGTGCACGCCGGACGATGGTTCGTCGCCGTGCTGGCGCGGGGTGCGAGCGCGGCGGAAAGCGGGTCCGCGTCCGCGGACCCGCACCGGTGACTGTGGGCGGCTGGTGGCGAGGAGACCGCTACGAGAGCGGGGCGCGCTCGTCGAACCCGGGCCGGGAGTCGGCGCCGTAGCGGTACGCGAGCACGTCGAAGATCGCCACGGAGGCCGCGATGGCGAGGAGCGTGATCATGCAACCAGTATCGGAAGCAAGGCCACTAGCTCCAGGCTTCCTTGACTACTGGATCGGGAGGCGGAGCCTATACATCGCCATGACCCTCCAGCAGCTCACCTACTTCCTCGCCGCCGCCCGCCACGGCTCCTTCTCCAAGGCCGCCGCCGCGCTGCACATGGCGCAGCCGAGCCTGTCGGACCAGATCCGCAAGCTGGAGGCCGAGCTGGGCGTGGCCCTGTTCGCGCGCGCCGGCCGGCGGCTGGAGCTCACGGAGGCCGGCCGCCTGTTCGCGCCCGGCGCCGAGCGGACGCTGGCCGCGGCGGAGGAGACGCAGGAATCGGTCCGCGGCCTCCGGACGCTGACGGGCGGGACGGCGAGCTTCGGCACCTTCGGCAGCGCCCATCACTACCTCCTGCCGGGCCTCGTGGAGGACTTCCGCGCCCGGTATCCCGGCGTGCGGGTCCGGGTCGTCGGCCTCAACTCCTCCGAAGTCGCCGACGCGATCCGCGACGGGCGCCTCGAGGGCGGGCTGATCGCGCTGCCCGTCGACGACCACGGGCTGGAGATCCGCCCGTCGATCCGCGAGGAGATCCTCTACGTGAGCGCCGACCCGGCGCGCGTCGAGGTCCCCGTGACGATCGAGCAGCTCGCCGCCGCGCCGCTGATCCTCTACGACGCCCGCTGGGGCGCCCAGGACCCGATGCGCCGCCTCCTCGCCGACCGTGCGCAGCGCGCCGGCGTGCGGATCGAGCCGCGGATCGAGATCGAGTTCCTCACGACGGCGCTCGATCTCGCGGCCCGCGGCGCCGGCGACACGCTGTGCGCGCGCACCGCACTCGAGGCGCGCGGCTACGCGCGCAAGCTCGAGCGCGTCTCGCTCGACCCGCCGCTCTACGACACGTTCGCCTTCGTCACCCGTCGCGGCGCCCACGTCTCGCCCGCCACGCGCGCGTTCATGGAGCTCGCCGAACAGCGCATCAGGCGCATCGAGCGGCGGCTGGAGCGCGAGGCGGGGAGCCGCTGAACCGGTCGTGAAGGGGACGGTACGATCACGCCCATGGCGCACGACCACGCGACCGTCGCGGAGGAGGAGTACCTCCAGACCATCTTCTGGCTCCAGGAGGCCGGCCTGCCGATGACCGGCGCGAACGTCGCTCGGGCGATGCAGCTCTCCGCGCCGACCGTGCACGAGATGATCGGGCGGCTCGAGCGCGACGGATACATCACGCGCGACCCCGACAAGGCGCTGCGCTTCACGGACGAGGGTCGCGAGCACGCCGAGGGCATCGTCCGCCGCCACCGCCTGATCGAGCGCTTCCTGACCGACGTGCTCGGCATCCCGTGGGACGAGGTGCACGAGGAGGCCGAGCGGCTGGAGCACGCGATGTCGCCGGTGCTCGAGGCGCGCATGCTGGCGGCCATCGGCGACGCGAAGACGTGCCCGCACGGCCACCCGATCAACGTCGGCGAGCGCATCCTCGGCGTCCCGCTGGCGGACGTCGAGGAGGGGGCGAAGGTCAAGGTCCTGCGCTTCGAGAACGAGGCCGAGGACCTGCTCCACTACCTCAAGGACACGGGGATCGAGCCGGGGCTCGAGGGCACGGTCAGCGACACGGACGACGACGACGTCACCGTCGACTTCGGTGGCGGCCGCACCTCGACGGTCACGCGCTCGGTCGCCGAGACGGTCAGCGTGGTGGCCGATCCGTCGCCGCCGCCGCGCACCGCGCTGCCCGAGCAGCTCGTGCTCTCCAAGGACCGCTACGGCCGCTGAGCCGACCCCGGGTCCGCCGATCATCCGTGGATGCCTCGGCGTGGGTCGAGCCAGAGTCGATCGGCCGCGCATCCTTGTGGTGACCCCACCTGGGTCGCGGCCGATCGGCGCTGGCGACGTGCCCACGGCGGCGAGGCGCCGCGGGAATCGGTGGATCCGGGGTTGCCTGCGGAAGCTCCTGCTTATCCTCGCCGCGGCGCTGCTGCTCGGCGGCTGCGGCGGCTCCGGCCAGGCGGACACGTACGCGGCGACGCTG
>DATMVH010000012.1:0-5101 GCA_035563395.1 Solirubrobacteraceae bacterium | reverse complement strand
GGACGGGACCCCCGCGACGGAGACGGCGCCGGCCGAGGCGCCGGGGTCCGGGGACGCGGACGGCGAGGCGGACGGGGCCGAGGCCGAGCCCGAGGGAAGCGCTCCGGCCGCCAAGAATCCCTCCGCGCGGCGGCGGACGCGCCGGAAGCCGGCCGCGGGGGCGGTTTCCGAGGACGGCTCCGGCAGCGCGGACGACGACGGCGGAGCGCCCGCCGCGTAGCGCGCGAGCGGCCGCGCGCGGAGCCTTACGCGAACGGCCGCCGGTCCGCCGACCGGCGCGCCACGAGGCCGGACAGCATCAGCGCCACACCGCCGAGCAGGAACGGGGCGGACAGGGCGCCGAGCGCGAAGCCGACGAAGTTCCCGAAGCCGCCGGTCGCGGCGACGAGGACGACGCCGGCGACGAGCAGGACGGCGCCGATGAGCAGGAGGCGTCCGGCCGAGGCCCGCTGCCGGAAACCGGTGCGCCGGAGCTCACGTTGCGTATCCGCCTGGAGGGGCATGGCGTCGTCGTACCCCCGCGCCCGGAGCGGCATGCGCGGGCGGTCCCGCGGCGCTTCACCTTTCCCCCGCGGAGGAGGACGATGCAGGCGTGCGGCCCCACCCCCCGCATGCCCGCCGTCACGCGACGGCCCTCGCGGTCGCCGCCGCCCTCGCGGTCCTGGTCCTCGCCCTCGTGCTGCCGCGCCCGCTCACCGACGGACGGCCCGGCCGGGGGGCCGCGCAGCCTCTGCCCGAGGGCACCTCGATCGTCCGCCCCGCCGACGGGCTCGGCACGGCCGTCGCCGGCTACGGCGACGTGTGGATCGACGACCGCGCGGACGACCACCTGCTCCGGGTCAGATCGCCCGACGGGCGCGTGCTCGCGCGCATCCCGACCCGCGGCCGGATCGCGCTCGCCGTCGGGGCCGGTGGCGTGTGGGCGCTGCAGTCGAGCCGCGGCTTCGGGCCGTACCTCCGCGGGCCCGTGCTGCACGTCGACCCGCGCACGAATCGCGTCCGCGCCCGCGTGGCCCTGCGCGCGCCCTCCGGGGACGGCGTGCTCGGCATCGGCGTGATCGTCGATCGCGACCGCGTCTGGGTGTGGGGCCCCCGGGACATCCTGCGCATCGATCCGCGCGCCGACCGCGTCGCCCAGCGGATCCGCGTGGACGACCGGCACGGGGACCTGACGAGCCTCGCCGCGCGCGGCGGCCGGCTCATCGCCGCGAGCGCCGACGGCACGCTGCAGCGCATCGACGCGCGCACGGGCGCCTTCCGCGGCGCCACCCGCACGCCGTTCATCGACCCGCAGATCCGCGCCAGCGTCGGCTCGCGCCTCGTCATCACGTCGCGCGGGGTGCTGGCCGCGATCGAGCCGGGCACGGGTCGCGTGGCCTGGAGCCGGCGGCTCGGCTTCCGCGCCGGTTCCGTCGTCCACGCCTACGGCCTGCTGTGGACCCACAGCGCCGACTTCCACGAGCCCGGCGACCGGCTGTCCGGGTTCGACCCCGCCACCGGCGAGCGCGTGACCACGAGCTTCCTCCCCGCGTTCGGGACGACGGGGATCGTGTCGGTGCGCGGGCGACTCCTCGCGCCCACCTCGAGCGGCCGCCTGCTCGTCATCACCCCGCTCGTGCTCTGAACCGAGCCGTTGGAATACGGCCGCCGCCCCCGGCGTCGTCCCGGGCATGGACAGTACGCTGACAGCAGGGTCGCACCTGACCGACGAGATGCTCGAGCGCTTCGACGCGCGGGCGCCGGTCTACGACGCGACCAACTCCTTCTTCCACGAGGACTTCGAGGAGCTCCGGGCCTCGGGCTACCTCGACGTCGCCATTCCGCAGGAGTTCGGCGGGCCCGGCCTGTCGCTCGCCGAGGTCATGCGGCTCCAGCGCCGGCTGGCCTACCACGCGCCGGCCACCGCGGTCGCCATCAACATGCACCTCTACTGGGTCGGGGTCGCGGCCGACCTGTACCGCGCGGGCGACACGAGCTGCGCCTGGATCCTCGAAGCGGCCGCCGACGGGCACGTCTTCGCGGCGGGGCACGGCGAGGCCGGCAACGACGTCCCGCTCTCCCTCTCGACCACCAAGGCCGAGCGCGTGGAGGGCGGCTGGACGTTCACGGGTCACAAGATCTTCGGGAGCCTCTCGCCCGTGTGGACGTACTTCGGCCTGCACGGGATGGACACGAGCGACCCGGAGCGGCCGGTCGTCGTGCACGGCTTCCTCTCGCGCGACGCCGGGGGCTACGAGATCCGCGAGACGTGGGACGTGCTCGGCATGCGGGCGACCACGAGCCACGACACGGTGCTCGAGCGCGCGTTCGTGCCCGACGAGCGGATCGCGGTCGTCTCCGCCGCCGGGGCCGCCGGCGCCGGCCTGTTCCACCTCGCGATCAACGCCTGGGCGCTGATCGGCTTCGCCAACGTCTACCAGGGGATCGCGCAGCGCGCGTACGACCTCGCCACGGCGAACGTCAAGAAGAAGTCCTCCATCGCCCTCACGCGGTCGATGGCCTACCACCCCGAGGTGCAGCACCACGTCGCCCAGATGCGGATGAAGCTGCTCACGGTCGAGGCGCTGATCGAGCGCACGGCCACGGAGTGGTCGGAGGGCGTCGACCACGGCATCGACTGGGCCGTGCGCATCGTCACCGCCAAGCACGTGGCGGTCACGGAGGCGTGGAAGGTCGTCGACACGGCGTTCGACCTCACGGGCGGCGGCGGCATCTTCAAGAGCAACCGCATGGAGCAGGTGTTCCGGGACGCGCGGCTCGGCCGCTTCCACCCGGCGAACACGCTCTTCGCGCCCGAGGTCGTCGCGAAGCTGTCGCTCGGCATCGACCCGGACGAGCAGCCGCGCTGGGGCTGAACCGCGACCGGCGGGCGTCGTGCACCCCGCGACGCCCGCCGACCGACACCACGACGATGCTCCTCCGACCCGACGCCGACGGCCTGCGCCGCGTGATGGCCCTCGCGCCTTCCCCCGTCGCCGTGGTCACCGGCCGCGATCCGGCGGGCGAGCCCGTCGGCATGACCGTCAGCTCGTTGACGTCGGTCTCGCTCGCGCCGCCGCTGGTCCTCATCAGCGTGGCGGCGGGCTCGTCGACGTGGGCGCGCATCGCGCCGGCGGGCCGCTTCGCGGTGAACCTGCTCGGCGCCGGGGACGAGGAGCTGGCGCGCCGGTTCGCATCGCGCACCGAGCGCTTCGGCGGCGTCGGATACGACTGGAGCGCGCACGGGCTGCCGCTGCTCCACGCCGCGCCCGCCGCGGCGGAGTTCTCCGTCGTGCGCGTCGATCCCGCGGGCGATCACGACCTCGTGCTCGGCGAGCTGGTCTCCGCGCGCATCCTGCAGCCGCGCGCGCCGCTGGTCCACCACCGCAGCGCGTACGCGACGACGGTGCCGCTCGCCGCCGTGGCCGGCGAGCGAGCCGCCTGACGCTTCCTACGGCCGGCCCTCGAGCCGCAGCCCGCTCCGGCGCAGCCGCAGCGTCACGGCCACGACCACCAGCCCGGCGAAGATCGGGATGTCGACGCGCGCGGCGACCCCAGCAGCGCGCGCGAGCGGGCCGCACTCCGCGCCGTCGCAGCTCTCCGTGCCGTAACTCCAGGCGAGCAGCGTCACGAGCTCCACCATGAAGATGCCGGCCGCCGTCCGCTCGACCGTGCGCGTGAGGCCGATCAGCGGCCCGACGAGCCACAGGGAGAACATCGCCCACAACGTCGCCGCGGCGGCCACCATGCCCCAATGGTTGCGCGGCCGCCGCGCCGGCGCCAGTGGCACGCGGGGTACGGGTAGCCCCCCGTTGCTGCGGAACTCGTTCCTTATGATCCGTCGCGCATGCGTCCCTCCAAGCCGCCGGACGAGAGGAGCCAGACGGCATGAGGCAGGTCCACGCGACGGCCGAGGCGCCGGCGAAGCCGCAACCGCGCGAGCTCGAGCAGCGGCTCGAGCAGCACCGCTCGGAGCTCACGGGCTACTGCTACCGGATGCTCGGGTCGACCTTCGAGGCCGAGGACGCCGTGCAGGAGACGATGGTCCGGGCCTGGCGGAGCTTCGACCGGTTCGAGGGCCGCGCGGCGCTCCGCTCGTGGCTGTACCGGATCGCGACGAACGTGTGCCTCGACATGCTGAGCGGCCGGGAGCGGCGCGCGCGGCCGATGGACTTCGGGCCCGCCGGCACCGCCGAGGGGCCGCTCGGGCCGGCGCTGCCCGAGGCGACGTGGCTCGAGCCGATCCCGGACAGCCGCGTGCTCCCGTCGGACGGCGATCCCGCGGAGCTGGCCGAGGCGCGCGAGACCATCCGGCTCGCCTTCGTCCACGCCCTCCAGCACCTCCCGGCGCGCCAGCGCGCGGTGCTGATCCTGCGCGAGGTCCTGCGCTGGAAGGCCGCAGAGGTCGCCGAGCTGCTCGACACCACGGTCGTCTCCGTCAACAGCGCGCTCCAGCGCGCGCGGGCCGAGCTGGCCAGCAGCGAGATCAGCGTGAACGACCCCGTGGCGCCGATGGACGCGGAGCAGCAGGCGCTGCTGGACCGCTACGTCGCCGCCTTCGAGGCCTACGACATGGACTCGCTCGTCGCCGTGCTGCACGAGGACGCGACGCTTTCCATGCCGCCGTACTCGCTCTGGCTGCGCGGCCAGGACCAGGTGCGGAGCTGGATGCTCGGGCACGGCATCGGCTGCCGCGGCTCGCGCCTCGTCCCCGTCACCGCCAACGGCTCGCCGGCGTTCGGGCAGTACCGGCCGAGCCCCGGCGGGGGTCACGAGCCTTGGGCGCTCCAGGTCCTCGAGATCTCCGACGGCCGCATCACGGCGCTCAACTCGTTCCTGGACACGGCGCGCCTGTTCCCCCTGTTCGGGCTGCCGCCGCGGCTGGAGCCGTAGCCTCCACGGGCAGGACGCCGGCCAGGCCGAAGAGCGCCAGCAGCTCCAGCAGCTCGAGCGAGGGGTGGCGCAGGCGGACCTCCGCGCCGAGCCGCCGCGCCTCGAGCTGCAGGCGCGCGAGCGCGTCGACGGCCACGGCGTCCGGGGCCTCCAGCGCCGCGACGTCGCAGACGAGGACGCCGGCCCCCGTGGCCTCGAGCTGCATCCGCGCGCGCCGTCGGAGCGCGGG
>DATMVH010000011.1:0-3393 GCA_035563395.1 Solirubrobacteraceae bacterium | reverse complement strand
GTGGCCGCCGCCACCGCGCCGGCGGCCGCCGCGTCGCGCCACGCCGGGGATCGCGCCATGCCAACGTCTACCCGCGATAGAACGTAATCCATGTCCGACCGCCCCCGCCCCGACCTCTCCGGCGTCCGCGACGCGATGCGCGAGCGCGACGACGCCGTCGCCGAGCCCGCCGCCGGCCCGCCGCCGCGGCTCGGCGACGGCCCGAGCGACATGGCGTCCGGCGTCGCCACGACGCGTATCGACTTCGGCGGCGAGGAGCGCTTCCAGACGCTGCGGCGCGAGCTCGAGGTCAGCGCGTTCGGGATCAACGTGCTGCGCCTGCGCCCCGGTCAGCGCAGCCGCATCCACCGCCACGACCGCCAGGAGGAGGTCTACGTGGTCCTGGAGGGCGTGCTCTCGCTCGCGGCGGAGGGCGAGGACGAGCACACGCTCGAGCGCGGCGGCGTCGCCCGCGTGGCGCCCGGCGTGCGCCGGCAGCTCACCAATCGCGGGAACGAGCTCCTGGTCGTGCTCGCGATCGGCGGCGCCGAGCGGCACGAGGGCCGCGACGGCGTCGCCTACGAGCGCTGGGAGGACGAGGAGGGCCGCCCGCCGCAGGAGGTCCCGCTCCCCCCCGACCTGCCGGCCTGACGCTACGCGCTCGACACAAGTCCGCGACGCTCGGCGGCCGTGCCGGGCGCCGGCACGCGCTCGGGGGCGAGGCGGCCCGCCGCCATGACGGCCCACAGCAGCGCGAGCCACGTGCAGGCGGCGAGCGCGACGTGGATCCAGACGATCTCCGCCGGCAGCTCCAGCATGAACTGGATCCCCCCGACGGCGCCCTGGACGCCCAGCAGCACGCAGGCCACGGTCATCGCGCGGCGCAGCTCCGGGTCCGCGCCGCGGCGGCGCAGGAGCAGCCACACGGCGACCGCGGCGACGCCGAGCACGGTGGCGATCCGCCCGTGCTGATGGATCGCCCAGTCGAGCGTGTCCTCGCCGCGCCATTCCAGGCGGTCGATCTCGTCGCCGGTCCCCGCACCGCCGGCGTGCGGACCCGCCGCGGTGGCCGCCGTGCCGACCACGATGGTGAGCGCGCCGAGCGGCAGCAGCGCGCGGACCGCCCAGACCGCGAGGCGGTCCGTGGCCGGCGGCCGGTCTCCCGGCTCGTGGCGCGCGCGCCACACGAGCGCCGCCGCCGCGATGAGGATCAGCATGGACAGCCCGAAGTGCCCCATGACGAAGCCCGGGGCGAGGTGGTTGCGGACCGTGAAGCCGCCGAGCACCGCCTGGCCGACCACGCCGAGCGGCAGCAGCACGCCGATCAGCGCGAGGTCGCGCCGGAACGGCCGGCGCCGGAAGGCGAGCAGGCCGGCGGCGACCGCCGCCAGTCCCACGAAGCCCGACAGGATCCGGTTGCCGAACTCGATGAAGGCGTGCGTCTCGAGCGGCGGCGCGACCTTGCCGTAGCACTTGGGCCAGTCCGGGCACCCGAGCCCGGAGCCGGAGAGCCGCACCGCCGCGCCGGTGAAGACGATCAGCGTGAGGAAGACGAGCGCGACCTCCGCGACCTGCCGGTACTGACGGGGCGTGAGGGTGCGGCGGAGGGCGGTCATGCGGGGGCGGTCGCGGGACGGCGCGGACCGGCGCCCACGATACCGGCCGATCCCGAGGAGGCCGCCGCCGATGACTTCCCGGCGTCCGCGGGGTCTAGAAGCCCAAACCCCGACACGGAGGTGAGACGTGGGAGCCATCCACGTGCACGAGTTCATGAGCCTCGACGGCGTCATCGACGCGCCGACGTGGACCTTCGACTACGGCTTCGATCCCAAGATGGGCGAGGCGATCGGCGCGGTGACGGAGCGGTCGGACGGCATCCTGCTCGGGCGCGTCACGTACGCGATGTTCGAGCCGGCGTGGTCGACGCGGACCGTCGAGGACGACCCGGGCGCGCCCTTCTTCAACGACACCACGAAGTACGTCGTCTCCTCGACGCTCACGGAGCCGACGTGGCGGAACTCCGAGGTCGTCGGGCCGTATGACGCGGCGACGATCCGGCGGCTGAAGGACGAGGTCGACGGCGACCTCTACGTCAGCGGGAGCGGCACGCTCGTGCGGGCCATGCTCGACGACGGCCTCGTCGACGGCCTGCACCTGTTCGTCTACCCGCTCACGCGCGGGTCCGGGCCGCGGCTGTTCCCGCCGGACGCGCCGCCGCGCACGCTCGCGCTCGAGGCGACCGACTCGTACGACAACGGCGTCGTGTACCTCCACTACCGGCCGCAGGCGTGACCATGAAGCTCACCGTGACGACGTTCCAGACGCTCGACGGCGTGATGCAGGCGCCGGGCGGGCCGCAGGAGGACCCGCGCGGCGGGTTCCGGCACGGCGGCTGGCTCGTGCCCCACTTCGACGCGGACGCTGGGCGGTTCATGGACGAGACGTTCGGGCCGGCGGAGGCGTTCCTGCTCGGGCGCTTCACGTACGAGACCTTCGCCGCGCACTGGCCGCGCGTCGACGACCCGGACGACCCGATCGCCGGCAAGCTGAACGCGCTGCCCAAGTACGTGGCGTCGCGGACGCTGCGGCAGGCGGACCTCGGCTGGGCCGGCTCGGAGCTGCTCGGCGACGACGTCCCCGCGCGCGTCGCCGCGCTCAAGCAGCGGCCGGGCGGCGAGCTGCAGGTGCACGGCAGCGCCGGGCTCGTGCAGACGCTCCTGCGCGAGGGGCTCGTCGACGAGCTGCGCCTCCTGACCTTCCCGGTCGTCCTCGGCACCGGCACGCGGCTGTTCGGCGACGGCGCGGTCCCGGCGGCCATGCGCCTCACCGAGTCGCGCACGACCAGCACGGGGATCCTCATCGGCGTCTACGCCTTCGCAGGGCGGCCGGAGTACGGCTCGTTCGCCCTCGACGACCCGGACGCCGCGGCTGCCTAGAGGGGCGGCCGGGCCGGCGTGCGGCCGCCGCTCCGGCGGCCGCTACGCTCACGCCGTGCCGGGCGTGCCCGCAGTCAGCGTCGAGGGGGTGGGCAAGGAGTTCCGCCTCCCGCACGAGCGGGCGCACACCCTCAAGGAGCGCGCCCTGCATCCGTTCCGGCGCCCCGGCGCCGAGCGGCTGCAGGCGCTCGACGCTGTGTCCTTCGCCGTCGCGCAGGGCGAGTTCTTCGGCATCGTGGGGCGCAACGGCTCCGGCAAGAGCACGCTGCTGAAGTGCCTCGCGGGGATCTACAAGGTCGACCGCGGCGAGATCCGCATGCGCGGGCGCCTGTCGACGTTCATCGAGCTCGGCGTCGGCTTCAACCCCGACCTGCCGGCGCGCGACAACGTGCTGATCAACGGGATCATGCTCGGGCTCTCGCCGAAGGAGGCGCTGCGCCGCTTCGACAGCATCATCGCCTTCGCCGAGCTCGAGGAG
>DATMVH010000010.1:0-2091 GCA_035563395.1 Solirubrobacteraceae bacterium | reverse complement strand
TGCGTGGTCATGAAGATCGTCGTGCCCTCGCTCTCCTGCAGCGCGCGGATGTAGCGCCAGATCGAGCTGCGCGTCTGCGGGTCCAGGCCGATCGTCGGCTCGTCGAGGAACAGCACGCGCGGCGAGTGCATCAGTCCGCGTGCGATCTCCAGGCGCCGCTTCATGCCGCCGGAGAACGTGATCACGCGCTGGTCGCGCCGGTCGGCCAGGCCGACCATCCGGAGCATCTGGTCCATCCGGGCCGGGATGACTTCGGCGCCGATGCCGTAGAGGTCGCCGTGCAGGCGCAGGTTCTGCGCGGCGGTGAGCTGGAGGTCCAGCGTGGGATCCTGGAACACCAGGCCGATGTGGCGGCGCACCTCGTCGCGCCGGGTCACGACGTCGAAGCCGCTGACGCGCGCGGTTCCGGCCGTGGGCGTGACGAGGGTGCAGAGCATGTTGATCGTCGTGCTCTTGCCCGCGCCGTTGGGGCCGAGGAAGCCGAAGACCTCGCCCGGCGGGACGGCGAACGAGACGCCGCGCACGGCGTCGACGTGGCCATAGGACTTGACGAGGTCCTCGACCTCGATGGCGGGTGGGATGAAGGGGTGCACGCGCGCCACCGTAGTCGATACAGTCGCTGTACTAGTACTGTCGCTGTAGGGTGTATGCTTAAGGTGCAGAGAGCGACCGAGGGCCTCCGCGAACGGAAGAAGCGCGCCGCGCGCGAGGCGATCGCCACCACCGCCCGCCGGCTGTTCGCCGAGCGCGGCTTCGACGCCGTCACCGTCGCCGAGGTCGCGGCCGCCGCCGACGTCTCGGAGAAGACGGTCTTCAATCACTTCCCGACGAAGGAGGACCTCGCGTTCGCCGGGCGCGAGGAGGGCATCGCGCAGTTCGTCACCGCCATCGCGGGGCGCCCGCCCGGCGACTCGGTCCTCGACGTCTTCCGGGCGATGACCCGCACGGTGCTCGACGTCTTCGTCGCCGGCGGGGACGAGGACCTCCTCACGGTGGCCAGGATCATCCGCGGCAGCCGCCCGCTGCAGGAGCGCCTGACCGTGGGGTGGGAGTCGGGGGCCGCCGCGATCACCGCGGTGATCGCCGAGACGTCAGGCGCCGGCGACGACGAGCTCACGCCCGCGATCGTCGCCCGCACGCTGTGGTTCACGCACCGCTTGATCTTCCACGCCGCGCTGACCGGCCTACTGGCCGGGGAGGACCCCGAGCAGCTCGCCGCGCGGCTCCGGGTGGCCGCCGACCGGGCCTATGACCAGCTCGCCGGCGGGCTGGCGGAGTACGGCAAGCGCGGCTGACCGCAGGCCCTGCCGGCGCCGCGACACGCCCGCCGTCCTGGGATCTGAGGCGGAGGGGGAGGGATTCGAACCCTCGGTACGCTTGCGCGCACAACGGTTTTCGAGACCGCCCCGTTCAACCACTCCGGCACCCCTCCGAGGCGATCGGAAACGGTAGCGCGCGGTGGGGCTCGGCGGCCGGCGCTAGGTTTCCCGCGATGGACGACGCCACCCTCGCCCGTTTCGCGGACCTGATCATCGGCTTCGGCGCGAACGTGCAGGACGACCAGCTCGTCGCCCTCAACTGCGAGCCGGGCAAGGAGTACCTCGTCCGCGCGCTCGCCGCGAGCGCGTACCGGCACGGGGCGAAGTTCGTCGACGTGTCGTGGTTCGACCCGTGGGTGAAGCGGGCGCGCATCGAGCTCGCGCGGGAGGAGACCCTGTCCTTCGTGCCACCGTGGTACGGGCAGCGGGTGCTCGCGCTGGGCGAGCATCGGGCGGCGCGTGTCGCCCTGTCGGGCCCCGTGGCGCCGGGTCTCCTGGCGGACCTCGACCCGGTGCGCGCCGGCCGCGACCGCCTGCCGTCGGTCAAGGAGGCGGGCAAGGTCGTCAACGACCGCACGACGAACTGGTCGATCGTCCCGTGCCCGACGCCGGCCTGGGCCGCGCTCGTCCATCCCGACCTGCCCGAGGACGAGGCGCTCGCCAGGCTCGAGCAGCAGATCGTCCACGTGCTGCGGCTCGACGAGGACGACCCCATCGCCGCCTGGCGCGAGCGGGCCGAGACGCTGATCGGCGCGTCAGAGCGGCTGAGCGC
>DATMVH010000009.1:0-13193 GCA_035563395.1 Solirubrobacteraceae bacterium | reverse complement strand
TCGATGTCGGCGCCGCCGGCGAGCACCAGGGCGTCGAGCGGCTCGAGCACCGCGTCCGGGTCCTCGCCCGCGGCCGGGTCCGGCGGCAGCATGAGCGCGGCGCCGCCGGCGCGGTGGATCGCGTCCACGTACGCGCGCGAGAGCAGCATCGCCTCGTTCTCCCAGACGCCCCAGCGCGCGGTCTCGAGCGCCGTGCAGATGCCGATGCGCGGACGTCGCATCCCACGTCCGTACCCCGCGGGCGCTCGTACGATGCCCCGATGGCGCTGCCGCTGCCCGAGCTCGAGACGGTGAGGCTCCGCCGCGGCGCCTCCAACGGCGCCGAGCTGCGCATCGTGCTCGACCGCCCGGGCCGGATGAACGCGTGGAACACGCAACTCGGGCGCGACCTGGGCGCCGCCGTGGAGTTCGCGGCCGCCGACGACGACGTGCGGGCCGTGACCGTCACGGGAGCGGGCCGCGCCTTCTCGTCCGGCGCCGACCTCCACGCCGCGTTCGGGGCGACGCCGGAGGGCCATCCCGACGTCGGCGGCGCCCTGCGCGAGCGCTACCACCCGATCATCGCCGGCCTGCGGGCGCTGCCCAAGCCGGTGGTGGCCGCCGTCAACGGGCCGGCGGCGGGGATCGGCTGCTCGCTCGCCCTCGCGTGCGACCTCGTCGTCGCGCGCGAGTCGGCGTACCTCCTGCTCGCCTTCGTGAACATCGGCCTCGCGCCCGACGGCGGCGCGACGATGTTCGTCGCCGCGCGGGCCGGGATGGCGCGCGCGGCGGAGATGGCGCTGCTGGGCGAGCGCGTCCCCGCGCGCCGGGCGCTCGAATGGGGGCTGGTCTCCAGGGTGACGGCCGACGACGCCTTCGACGCGGAGGTCGACGCGCTGGCGGAGCGGCTCGCCACGGGACCCACGCGAGCCTACGCCGGCGCCAAGCGGGCCCTCAACGCGTCGCTGTACGGCCGCATGGGCGAGCAGCTCGACCTCGAGGCCGCGATCCAGCAGGAGGTGGCCGCGTCGGACGATTTCCGCGAGGGCGTCCGCGCCTTCGCCGAGAAGCGCCCCGCGCGCTTCTCCGGTCACTGAGCGGTCCCGGCGAATCAGTGAATACACTCCCCCAGCCGATGGCCCGCTCAGGACTGCCGCACGTGCTCCGCCGCGCCGCCGCACCCGCGCTGCTCGCGCTGCTCGTGATCGCCGCGCCGGCCTCGGCCGGCCTGCTGGCCCCCGAGGCGGGCGGCGGCTCGCGCAACGCGGAGGACACCCGGACGCTGTACTGGCTGATCTTCGCGCTCGGCGTCGTGGTCTTCGTCGGCGTGGAGGCGATCCTGATCTGGTGCCTCGTGCGCTTCCGCGCCCGCAAGGGCGCCGTGGCGGCGCAGATCCACGGCAACACGCGGCTCGAGATCGGCTGGACCGTGGGCGCCGCCGTGATCCTCGTCTTCCTCACCATCGTGACCTTCGTGATGCTGCCCGGCATCAAGGACCCGGCGGCGTCGGACATCGACGAGAACGGCAATCCGGTCGCGGGGACGCCGGCGGCGTTCGCCGCCACGGACCAGCCGCCGCCGCCGCGCGGCGCGTCGATGAACATCAAGGTCGACGGCCAGCAGTACCTGTGGCGCTACAAGTACCCCGGCCGGCAGGACGTCTTCTCCTACGTGAACATGTACGTCCCGGTCGGGATGACGGTGACGCTGGACATCAGCGCGGACGACGTCGCCCACTCGTGGTGGATCCCGGAGCTCGGCGGCAAGCAGGACGCGCTGCCCGGCTACATCAACAAGAGCTGGTTCAAGATCACCGAGCCGGGCATCTACCGGGGCCAGTGCGCAGAGCTGTGCGGCCGCAACCACGCCAACATGTACGCCGCGATCATCGCGATGCCGTTCGATCGCTGGCAGGCGTGGTACGACCGGCAGGCGCGCGCCATCCAGGCGGCCAAGGACGCCGCGGCGCAGCAGCGCCGGGAGCTCGAGCAGGCCGAGGGCGAGGCCGCCGCGGAGGGCGGCGGAGCCGCCGGCGGCGCCGGACAGAACCCATCCCCCTGAGACTGGCTGACAGGACCGCATGGCTTCACTCGACTTCGCATCCCGGACGCTGCCCCGCCCGCAGATCGAGCGCCGCGCCGTGGCGCCGGACGAGCGCGGCTGGACGTCGTGGATCACGACGACCGACCACAAGAAGATCGGGATCCTCTACCTGTGGACGGTCGCCGTCTTCTTCGTGCTGGGCGGCGTCGAGGCGCTCCTGATCCGCCTGCAGCTCGGCGCGCCGGACAACACGCTCCTGTCGCCCGAGAAGTACAACCAGCTCTTCACGATGCACGGGACGACGATGATCTTCCTCGTCACCGTCCCGGTGTGGGCCGGCTTCGCGAACTACCTCCTGCCGCTCATGATCGGCGCCCGCGACGTCGCCTTCCCGCGGCTGAACGCGTGGTCGTACTGGATGTTCCTGTTCGGCGGTCTGGCGCTGTACGCGTCGCTGTTCTTCACGCCGCCGGAGGCCGGCTGGTTCTCATACGTCCCGCTGTCGACGGCGGAGTACTCGCCGAGCGGCGGGCAGGACGCGTGGATCTTCATGGTCCACCTCACCGGCTTGTCGTCGATGCTCGGCGCGGTCAACTTCATCGCCACCATCCACAACATGCGGGCGCCCGGCATGGGCTGGGGGCGCTTACCGCTGTTCGTGTGGACGATCCTCGTCTACTCGTACCTGATCGTCCTCGCGATCTCCTCGCTCGCCGCGACCGTCACCATGCTGCTGCTGGACCGGCACTTCGGGACGAACTTCTTCGACCCCAACGAGGGCGGCTCGGCGCTCCTGTGGCAGCACCTGTTCTGGTTCTTCGGCCACCCCGAGGTGTACATCCTCATCCTGCCCGCCTTCGGCGTGTTCTCCGAGGTGCTGCCGGTCTTCGCCCGCAAGCCCATCTTCGGCTACAAGGCGATCGCCGCCGCGACCGCGGGCATCGCGTTCCTGGGCCTGCTCGTGTGGGCGCACCACATGTTCGCCACGCCGAGCGCCACGGTCGTGCTCGCGTTCTTCATGCTCTCGAGCTTCGTCATCGCCGTCCCGACCGGCGTCAAGATCTTCAACTGGCTCGCCACGCTGTGGCGCGGCACGATCGAGTTCCGGGTGCCGCTGCTGTTCTGCGTGGGCGGCATCGCGACCTTCGTGATCGGCGGGATCACGGGGATCTTCCTCGCCGTCTTCCCCGTCGACTGGCAGTTGACGGACACGTACTTCGTCGTCGCGCACATGCACTACGTGGCGTTCGGCGGCACGGCCTTCGCGATGATGGCGGCGACGTACTACTGGTTCCCGAAGATGACGGGGCGGATGCTCTCCGAGACGATGGGCAAGGTCGCGTTCTGGCTGACGCTGATCGGCTTCCACGTCACCTTCCTCGTCCAGCACTCGGCGGGGCTCAGCGGCATGCCGCGCCGCGTCTACGAGTACAGCGACGGCTCGGGCTGGCACCTGTACAACCTCATCTCGACGATCGGCGCCTTCATCCTCGCCCTCGGCGTCATCGTCTCCATCGTGAACATCGTCCGCTCGCTCAAGGTCGGCGTGAAGGCGGGACCCGACCCGTGGAAGGCCAACACGCTCGAGTGGTACATGCCGTCCCCGCCCCCCGCCCACAACTTCGACGCGATCCCCCGCGTCCGCTCCGTGGAGCCGATGAAGGACATCCGGCGCCAGGTCGAGCAGATGTCCGGGTCGCCGCAGCGCTTCGAAGCCGGCCGCCCGATGGTCAAGGCCTGACCGCCCGCCGTGGAGGCATCCCGTGTGAGCAGCCGGACCGCCGCCCCCGTGCTCGGGGGTGCGCGCGTCCGCCAGATGGTCGCGGACTACGTGACGCTGACGAAGCCGAAGGTGCAGTCGCTGCTGCTGCTCACCACGGTCACGACCATGTACGTGGCGGGCGACCCGTCGCTCGCGCTCGTGTTCTGGACGGTCCTCGGCGGCTCGCTCGCGTCCGGCGGCGCGGGCGCGGTGAACCACTGGTACGACCGCGACATCGACGCACAGATGGCGCGGACGGCGACCCGCCCCGTGCCGTCGGGCCGCGTCTCGCCCGCGGCGGCGCTGCGGTTCGGGATCGCGCTCGCCGCCCTCTCCTTCCTCGTGCTGGCCGTCGCGGTCAACCTGCTGAGCGCCTGCCTCGCGCTCGCCGGGTTCCTCGGCTACGTCTTCGTCTACACGGTGTGGCTGAAGCGCAGCACGCCGCAGAACATCGTCATCGGCGGCGCCGCCGGGGCGGTGCCCCCGCTCGTCGGCTGGGCGGCGGTGACGGGCCACGTCGACCCGACGGCGCTGTACCTGTTCGCGATCGTCTTCTACTGGACGCCGCCGCACTTCTGGGCGCTGTCGCTGCTGATGAAGGACGAGTACGCCCGCGTCGGCGTCCCGATGATGCCCGTCGTGCACGGCGAGGCCGAGACCCGCCGCCAGATCCTGCTCTACACCGGCCTGCTCCTCGTCCTCACGCTGATTCCGGTCGTCTTCGGGTTCTTCGGCGCCCTCTACGCGGCCGGCGCGCTCCTGCTCGGCGGCGGCTTCGTGTGGCTCGCCCTCCGGCTCCAGCGCGCGGCGGACCGCCGCAGCGCGCTGCGGACGTACCTGTTCTCGCTCGCCTATCTCGCCGCGCTGTTCTGCGCGATGGTGGTCGACGCCCGGCTGTAGACTGCTCGCCCGATGGATCGCCGCCTCGCTCGCAAGAACATCCGGACCGCGTTCATCACGTGCGCGATCATGCTCTTCATGTTCGCGATGACCTTCGTGGCCGCCCTCGTCTACATCGCGTGATGCAGGACACCGAGGGCGTCACGGAGGCCCCGCCGGTCGGCGAGCAGATCCACATGCCGGCGCCCAGCCGGCTGCCCATCCTCAACGCCGCGGGCCTCTCGATCGCCGTCATCGGCATCACCATCTCGCTCGTGCTGGTGATCGCCGGCCTCCTCCTGTTCGCGGTCACGACGCTCGTCTGGGTCCGCGCCGCCGCGCGCGAGCTCGACGAGCTGCCCGCCGAGCACGGCCACCACTGACCGGCCGCCGGCGCGCGGACGCGTCGCGGCGCGCCGGAAGCCCCGGCGCCCGGGTCTCATCGGCGGCGTCTGGTCAGGTCCGCCCGGCCTCGGTGCCGAGCGTGACGGTGTTCGGCAGGTCGCAGATCGCCCCGTCGTCGGTCCAGACGCGCACGACGTCGCGCACGGAGAGCACGCCGGCGATCTCGCCCCCGTCCACGACGACGAGGTGGCGGAAGCCGCCGCGCACCATCGCCACCGCCGCCTCCTCCAGCGACCAGTCGGGGGCGGCGAACACGAGGTCGGACGTCAGGTGGTCGGCGACGCGCTCCTGGTCGGGGTCCTCCCCGCGGCCGACGGCGATGAGGACGTCGCGCTCCGTGACGATGCCGGGACCCATGCCGTCCGGATCGAGCACCACCGCGGCACCGACGCGGCGCTCCGCCATCTGGGCGGCGGCCTGCCGGAGCGTGTGGTCCGGACCGACCGTGAGGACCACGCTGCTCATGCCATCCCGAACGTGCATTCTCCTGCGCCTCCGACTCAGCTCGCAACGATCGGCACAACCTACCGCTTCGCGCGGGACGGCGCGCCGGTACTGCAGGACGACCGCCGACGCGCCAGGTCTTGCGCTCCTCGCTCAGACGTTCATCCTCCGCTGATGGGAGCCCCGTACTGATCTACGTGCCCGTGCAACGACCAGCCACCGTCAGCCTCCGCAGGAGCCTCTTCGACGACGCGACGGCGATCGTCGAGCGGGAATACGCGTCCGATCTGTCGCTCGACGACATCGCGCGCCGCGTCGCCTCCTCCCGCCGCCAGCTCCAGCGCGCCTACGCCGAGGTGGGCGACACCACGTTCCGCGATCACCTCACCGGCGTCCGCATGCGGCGCGCCGCCGAGCTGCTCGCCACGCGGGCGCTGACCGTGCGCGAGGTCGCCCAGCGCGTCGGCTACCGGCAGCCCGCCCAGTTCGCCAAGGCGTTCCGCCGCCATCTCGGCGTCGCGCCCTCGGACTACCGCAACGGCGGCTCGGGGCGCGGCGGCTCGGGCTACCACGCGGCCGCCGGCCGGCGCATCGCGGCGTAGACCGGGCCGGGCGCTCGGCCGCGGCCATCGTTCCCTCCGTCGCGGCGGTTCTCTAGGATGCCGCCTCCATGGGCGTGGAGGACGTGCGGACGGCGGGCGGCAGCGAAGACGTCACGGCGGGGGCGGAGAGCCGGACGCACCTGCGCCAGATGCTCGTCATCGGCGCGATCTCGTCGGTCGTCGGCGTCGCGGTCGCCCTGGCCATCGACTGGTTCCCGACGCAGGCCTCCACGCAGGGCGAGAGCATCGACCGGCTCTACGACGTCCTCCTGATCTTCTCCGTCCCGGTCTTCGTTCTCGTCGAGGTCGTCGTCCTCTACTGCGTCTGGCGCTTCCGCATGCGGCCGGGAGAGGAGCTCAAGGACGGCCCGCCGATCCACGGCAACACGAAGCTCGAGATCATCTGGACGGCGATCCCGGCGATCCTGCTCGTCTGCCTCTGCTCCTACGCCTACATCGTCCTGACGGACGTCGAGGAGGCGGACGCGCGGGCGCTGAACGTGCGCGTGGTCGGGGAGCAGTTCACGTGGACGTTCCACTACCGCTCGCCCGAGGGCCGGGACGTCGCCTCGCCGCAGCTCTACGTCCCGGTCGGCCGGCAGGTGAACTTCACGGTCCAGTCCAAGGACGTGATCCACGACTTCTGGGTGCCCGCCTTCCGGATGAAGATCGACGCGGTGCCGGGCATCGACACGCACCTGCGCGTCACCGCGAAGCGCGTCGGCCAGTACCCCGTCGTGTGCGCGGAGCTGTGCGGGCTCGGACACTCCGTGATGCGCCAGACGGCCCACGTCGTTCCCGTCGGCGAGTTCGACCGGTGGCTGCGCGACCGCGCCGCCCAAGCGGAGGGCGGCGGCGGCGCCCCGGGCGGCGGCGAGGAGCAGGGCGGCCAGGCCACGGCGGCGGACGGCAAGGCCGTCTTCGCGGACGCCGGCTGCGGCGCCTGCCATGCGCTCGCCGACGCAGGAACGAACGGGACCGTGGGGCCCGACCTCGACGAGGTCGTTCCGGGGCAGGACCGGGCGTTCATCCGCGAGTCGATCGTCGACCCCAACGCCGAGGTCGCACAGGGCTTCTCGCCCGACGTGATGCCGAACAACTTCGGCGAGACGCTGAGCCCGGACGAGCTCGATGCGCTCGTGGAGTACCTTGCGAGCGAGACCCAGGGATGAGAAAGGCGAACTGATGGCCGCCAAGCTGCGCGCACCGGGCTGGTACCGCTCCGGCCTCTTCCTGCTCATCGGCGTGCTCGTCTGCGCCGCGCTCGTCACCGCGGTCCGGGCGGCCTACGGCCTGTCGCAGCCGTTCGAGGGCTCCTGGGACGCGAAGTGGCAGAACGCGGTCCTCGTCGTCTCGCTGATCGGCGCGCCGCTCTTCTTCCTCGTCGGCCTCGGCGCCTTCGACTACTGGTTCAACTGGGCGGCCGGCGGGCCGACGCGCCCCGAGGACCACTCGAGCCACGGCGCGCGGAGCTGGAGGGACTACTTCCGGGTCAACACGGACCACAAGGTGATCGGCATCCAGTACGTCGTCACCTCGTTCTTCTTCATGCTCGTGGGCGGGCTGCTGGCCATGCTCGTGCGCGCCGAGCTGGCGGCGCCGGGCTCGCAGTTCGTCGACCCGAACGCCTACAACGGGCTCTTCAGCGTCCACGCGTCGCTGATGATCTTCCTGTTCATCATCCCCGTCTTCGCGGGGCTGGCGAACTTCGTCCTCCCGCTGATGATCGGCGCGCCGGACATGGCGTTCCCGCGGCTGAACGCCCTCTCGTTCTGGCTGCTGCCGATCGCCGGCACGATGATGACCGCGTCGTTCTTCGCCCCCGGCGGGTCCTTCTCCACGGGCTGGACGGCCTACGCGCCGCTGTCCACCGAGGTGCCGATCGGCCAGCTGTTCTTCACGATCGGCGTCCAGTTCGCGGGCGCGTCGTCGATCGCGACCGCCCTGAACTTCCTCGTGACGATCATCACGATGCGCGCGCCCGGCATGTCCTTCTGGCGCATGCCGCTGCTCGTGTGGGCCAACTTCTCCACGTCGCTGCTCGTGGTCATCGCCACGCCGTTCGTCGCGGCGTCGCAGTTCTTCGTCCTGCTCGACTACGCGCTCGGCTTCAACTTCTTCACGTGGGAGCGCGGCGGCGACGTGCTGATGTACCAGCACGTCTTCTGGTTCTACTCCCACCCGGCCGTCTACATCATGATGCTGCCGGGCTTCGGGATCATCTCCGAGATCATCTCGGTCAAGGCCCGCAAGCCGATCTTCGGCTACCGGATGATGGCCTTCTCGCTGCTGGCCATCGTGCTGCTCGGCTTCACCGTGTGGGCGCACCACATGTTCGTCTCGGGCATGCAGGAGTGGATCCGCATCCCGATGATGGTCACGACCGCGATCATCGCGGTGCCGACCGGGATCAAGATCTTCTCGTGGCTCGCGACGCTCTGGCGGGGCGTCCTCCACCTCGACACGCCGATGCTCTTCGCGCTCGGCTTCCTCACCATGTTCACGCTCGGCGGGATCTCGGGCGTGATGCTGGCCATGATCCCCGTCACGATCCACGTGAGCGACACGTACTTCATCGTCGCCCACATCCACTACGTGCTCTACGGCGGGTCGCTGTTCACGATCTACGCCGGCGTCTACTACTGGTTCCCGAAGATGACCGGGCGGATGTACGACGAGACGCTCGGGCGCCTGCACTTCTGGCTCACCTTCGTGTCGTTCAACGCCACGTTCGCGCCCATGCACCTGATCGGCGTCGAGGGCATGCCGCGCCGCGTCGCCGACTACCCCGAGCAGTTCGCCGGCTGGAACCTGTTCATCTCCTTGTCGAGCTTCATCCTCGGGCTGTCGACGCTGATCTTCGTCTACAACATCGTGCGCTCCTGGCGGGCGGGCGCACGCGCCGAGGCGAACCCGTGGCGCGGGCTCACGCTCGAGTGGCAGGTGTCCTCCCCGCCGCCCATCTTCAACTTCGACCGCGTCCCCACCGTGGTCGGCGGACCGTACGAGTACGGCGTCCCCGGCGCCGTCCACGGCATCTTCCAGCCCGCCGGGCAGGAGGCGAAGACCCCGCAGCCGGCCGCGGTGGCGGCCGGCGAGAGCAGCCGCGAGTGAGGAAGGAACATGGCTGAGATCCTCGTCCTTGCCAACGAGACGATCGGCGGGCAGAAGCTTCTCGACGCGGTGCGCGAGCGCGCCGCCGAGGGTGACGCCCGCTTCCACGTCGTCGTCCCGCAGACCCGCCCGCGGCACGGCAACGTCATCTACGACGAGGCGGTGCGCGACTCGGCGCAGGTGCGCGTCGACCTCGCCGTCGCGTTCATGCGCGAGGAGGGCATCGAGGGCTCGGGCGAGGTGGGCGACGCGGATCCGCTCAACGCGGCCAAGGACGCCATCGCCGAGCACGGGATCCACGAGATCATCGTCTCGACGCTGCCCGCGACGAGCTCCGGCTGGCTCCGGCGCGACCTCATCCAGGCGCTGGAGCAGCAGACGGGCCTGCCGGTGAAGCACGTCGTCGTCGACCTCGCCGCCGAGGGGCTGCCCTTCGACGTCACCCTCGTCGTCGCCAACCAGACGGCCGCGAGCCCGCAGCTCGTCTCGCGGCTCAAGGAGCTGGCCGACGAGGGCGCGCGCCGCTTCATCATCGTCGTCCCGCAGGACCACGGCGAGGGCACGGCGGTGCGCGCGGCGCGCTCGCGCCTGCGGACGCTGCTCGGCTCGCTCGAGGAGGCGGGCGTCGTGGCCGCCGGGATGATCGGCGATCCGGACCCGTACACGGCGACCATGAACGCCGTGCAGTTCTTCCACATCTCCGACATCGTGATCTCCACGCTGCCCGAGCAGCAGTCGAAGTGGGTCGCCGACAAGCTCGTCGAGCGGGTGTTCAAGGCCACGTCGAAGCGCGTGGAGCACATCGCCGCCACCGAAGAGACCGTGGAGGCGTGATGGAGGCGGGAGCCCTCGCCCACGGCCACGCCACGGGGCATCACGAGCACGAGCACCACGGGCCGCCGCAGGCCCACCGGTCGTCGCGCGTGGAGCCCGCGCTGCTCGGGATGCTCCTTTTCATCATCAGCGAGGTGATGATCTTCGGGGCGTTCTTCACCGCCTACTTCTTCATCCGCGTGGTCAACGGCGACCCGTGGCCGGCTCCGGGCACGGAGCTCCCCAAGCTCATCGCGGGCGTCAACACGGCGGTCCTGATCTCGTCGTCCTTCACGCTCCACTGGTCGGAGACCGCGCTGAAGGCCGACAACCGGCGCGGCTTCCAGGCCGGGATCTTCACGACGTTCATGCTCGGTGCGACGTTCCTGTTCGTCCAGATCAACGAGTACGTCCACGTCGGGTTCTCGCCCCAGGACAACGCGCAGGGGACGATCTTCTACGGCCTGACCGGCCTGCACGGCGCGCACGTCGCGGTCGGCCTCACGCTGCTCGCCTTCGTCTGCATCCGCGGGTTCCGGGGCCACTACAGCCCCCACGAGCACCGCGGCGTCGAGGTGCCGGGCATCTACTGGCACTTCGTCGACGTGATGTGGATCATCGTCTACACGACCGTCTACATCATCTGAGCGCGTGCTGAACCCGCTTCGCTCCGAGGGCGAGGCGTTCCGCTTCCTCGTCTACGTCATCGTCGCGGCGGCCGCGGTGATCGCGCTCGTGCTGCTCGCGCGCGCCCTGTTCTGAGAACGGCGTCGATCGGGCTCGCACCGCGACGCGCCGGCGGGCGGTGGGCGGATGCCGAGGACGCGCCACACTGGGCGTGATGGAATGGTCGTTCGAGCCCGGCGTGATCGCCTGGCTGGTGCTCGCGGAGGCGCTCTACGTCCGCGCCGTGCGGACGCTCGCCGGGCGCGGGGTGGCCGTGCCCGCCGGGCAGCAGGCGCTCTGGCATGCGGGCGTGGCGCTGCAGGCGATCGGGCTGCTGTCGCCAGTCGACGCGCTGGGCGACCAGTTGCTGTCCGCGCACATGGCACAGCACCTGCTGATCGCCGACCTCGCCGCGCCCTTGCTGCTCGCCGGCCTGCGCAACCCGGTGCTCGTGTTCTTCCTGCCGCGGGAGGTCCTCGTCCCCATCGCTCGCCGGACGCGCCTGCGGGCGGCGTTCCGGACGCTCCGCCGCCCGCTCGTCGCGATCCCGGTCTACACGCTCGTCCTCTACGGCTGGCACATCGGGCCGCTCTTCGAGGCCGCCGTGCGCCACCCGGTCGTCCACGCCGTCCAGCACGCGTCGTTCATCGGGATCGGCATGCTCGTGTGGTGGTCGGTGCTCGAGCCCAAGCGCCGGCGCCCGCGCGGAGCGCTGTGGAAGATGGGACACATCATCGGCGCCCGGATGCTGGGCATGATGCTCGGCATGAGCTTCGTGCTGATCCGCAGCCCGGTGTACACCGGCGTCTACGGGAGCGGGGAGCGACGCGGGCTCGAGGCCGTGGCCGACCAGCAGCTGGCCGGCGCGATGATGGTCATCGTCGACATCGGCATCATGGTCTTCGCGCTCGCGTACTTCTTCTGGCGCGCCGCGCAGCAGCACGACCTCGACGAGGCGCGAGAGCGGGCGCGGGCGGCGACGTGACGCCGGAGCGCGGGCGCACCGGCCCTACTCGACCCTGAGCGGGCCCTCCATGCCGCCCTCCCGGTGGCCGGGCACGGAGCAGTAGAACGTGTACTCGCCGGGCTCCAGGTCCACCTCGATGCGCGACACGCCGCCGTTGT
Organism: Solirubrobacteraceae bacterium; assembly: GCA_035563395.1. GTDB lineage: Bacteria > Actinomycetota > Thermoleophilia > Solirubrobacterales > Solirubrobacteraceae > DASQMT01. Next base: position 1,360 of record DATMVH010000009.1, on the reverse strand, counting down.
TGACGACCGGGCCCCGCTCGTCGATGCCCGCGCCCTCCACGGCGATGTTGTGGTCGACGCTGGACTCGTTCTCCGACGCGATGGTCAGCCGGCCGGCCGGCGCCTCGGCCGAGCCGAACGTGTACGCGAGCGCGCCGCTCGGGTCCGCGGGGATGTCGAGCGTGCCGCCCTCGGCCCGCGCGACCCGGTTCGAGAAGTCCTGCCCGATGGTCCCCAGCCGGCCCGAGTCGTCGCCGCGCCGGGCCGCGGCCATGGCGACGTAGGCCGCGACGTCCTCCGCGTCCTCCCCGGTCACCAGGTCCGCCGGCATGGCGGCGCCGACGCGGCCGGTCGCGGGATCGACCTGCGGCGTGCGCGCGGGATTGAGGATCTGCTGGTGGACGACGCCGCGATAGGTCGAGCGGCCCATGCCGTCCTTCTGCGCCTGCTGCCAGGCCTCGTCGAGGTTCGGCCCCACGACCCCGGTGGCGTTCGCGCGCGAGAGGGTGTGGCACGAGGCGCACTTGCCGATGAACTGCGTCTTGCCGTTGACGAGGTTGTCGCCGTCGTCCTTCAGCTGGCAGCCCGACAGCACGACCCCTACCGCGGCCACCGCCACGACCCCGCCGACGCGTCCTCCTCGCATGGCGCGGGATCCTACCGATCGCGCCGACGGCCCGATTCAGGGGTGCGGGAGCCCGTCCAGCCGCCCCTGCGCCGCCGCGATGACGGTTCGCGCGACCCCCTCCCACGAGTACCGGGCGCGGGCCACCCCGACGATCGCCTCGCGCGTCGCCGCGCGCAGGGCGGCGGGCGCCGTGAGCCACGACGCGAGCGCGTCGGCCAGCTCCGGGACGGCGCGCGGGCCGACGTGGAACGTGAGCCAGGGCCGCGCCGCGGCGGGCATCCCGGCCGCGAGCGAGCGCGCGACCTCCGCGAGCCCGGAGTGGTTCGCCACCACGGGGAACGCGCCGCAGGCGGCGGCCTCGGCGGCGACCATGCCGAACGCCTCGGGGAACGTGCTCGGCACCACCATCGCGTCGGCCGCGGGAAGCACGTCCTCCAGCTCGGCATGCTCGAGCCGGCCCGCCCAGTGGACGTGCTGCGCAACCGCCGCCGCGGCCTCGCGGTAGGCGGCGGCCGCCTCCCCGGTCAGACCGTCGAGGAACGCGGCGAGCTCGGGCAGCGCGCGGCCGTCCTCGGCCCGCAGCGCACGCGCAACCTCGAGATCGCCGCGCCCGAGCGCCGCCGCGAGCTCTTCGAGCCCAGCCCGGAAGGCGCCGAAGCCGACGACGAGGAGGCGCGCGTCGGGGACGCGCTGCTGGACGAGCGGCCACGCGGCGAGGAGGAGGTCCACGCCCTTGGAGGCGATGAGCTTCCC
>DATMVH010000008.1:0-3538 GCA_035563395.1 Solirubrobacteraceae bacterium | reverse complement strand
TGGCGTGCGCCGCGGGCCCCGGCCGCAGGCCGGCCGCCTTCAGCCCGCCCTCCCACTCCGCCCGCCGCCGCGCGACGTACTCGAACTGCGCGAGCCCGCCGACGAAGCCGATGCGCTCGTGCCCGAGCGCGAGCAGGTGCGCGACCATCGCGGCCATGCCCGCGGCGTGCTCCGTCTCCAGCGCGGGGAACGGGCACGGCTCCGCCGGCCGCCCGGCGACGACCGCGGGCACGCCGTGTCCGGCGAGCAGCGGGAAGCGCGCGTCGCCGAAGCGGACGTCCGTCAGCAGGAAGCCGTCGACGCGGCCGGCGGCGAACAGGCGTACGTAGGCGTCCGCGTCGGCGGCGCCGTCCGGGGCGTCGTGGACCTGGAGGAGGAGCGCCTCGTCGTGCGGCGCGAGCCCCCGCTCGACGCCCGCGAGGAAGCGGATGAAGAACGGGTCGGCCTCGAGCTGGCCGAGCGCGCGCGCCAGCACGAGGCCGACGGCGCCGGCGCGCGCCGAGGTCAGCGCGCGCGCCGGCGCGCTCGGCCGCCAGCCGATCTCCTCCGCCGCCGCGAGGATGCGCCGGCGGGTCTCCTCCGCCACCCCCGCGCGGCCGTTGACCGCGAACGAGACCGCGGCGGTGGAGACCCCCGCCCGCCGCGCGACGTCCGCGATGGTGGGACGTGGCGGCGGGCGGGTCATTCCCCGCGACCGTTCGAGCGCCGGTCAGCCGGCCTGGACGACGAGCCGGTGGACCCCGCCGCCTTCGGCGGGCGCCCAGACCTCGAGCCCGCGGTTGGTCTCCCGCGACTCGAAGTCGGGGACCTCCTCGCCGTCCAGCATGACCGAGGCGACGCTCGTCCCGGCCGGCAGCGTGTGGCCGACGCGCAGGCTGTCGAGCCGCGCGCCGCGCACCTCGGTCACCGTCGCGTACCGGCTGCCGGACCGCGAGGCGAACACGTCGACGGAGCCGCTGCCGATCCGGATCCGCGAGCCCGCGACGCTCGTCTCCTCCGGCGGCACCTGCGGCAGCACCTCAAGCCAGCCGTGCCCGAGGTGCGGGCGGACGCCGAGCTGCTGGTGCACGGCCGGCCACGCGGTCCCGTAGTGGCCCCACGCCTGCATGAACATCGACCGGCAGGTCCAGCAGCGGTCGATGTTCGGCGGCGTCCCGACCGTGCCGTCCGGCGCGAAGGAGGGCATGATCTCGGGCATCGCGCCCGGCTGCTCGTCCGGCGTCCCGTTCGTGGCCGGCTGGGAGAACTGCGTCTCCGCGTTGGCGTCGAGATAGCGCCGCTGCTCGTTCGCGCCGAGCCGCCCGTAGTTGCCCTCGCCGACGGCCTGCACCGCGGTGTTGAGCGAGAAGATCGCGAACTCGCCCGCCCCGGTCGGGCCGCCGCCACAGCCGGTGTGGAACAGGCCGCGGTTGCCCGGCCGCTCGCCGCTGTAGCACGAGTTCTCGCGCGTCGCGAGCGCGCGTGAGCCGTTCTCCCGCGAGGCGAGGCCGGGGACGAACGCGCCGTCGCGGAAGAGCTCGACCTCCATCGGGTCGACGCCGATCCAGTGCTTCTGGTTGATCTTCACGTTGCCCGGGTCCTGCAGGGAGTCGGCGTACTGCTGCTCGGCTTCGATCCACCAAGCGTCCTCGAAGCGGCCGGCGAGGTCGTCGGCGAGCCGCTCGGCGTCCTCGGCCGCCGCCGCGTCGCCGGCCGAGCGCGCCATGTCGGCGTAGTCGTAGAGGCCACGGATGTAGTAGACGGCGTTGTCGAGCTTCTCCTCGCCCATGCCGGGCCGCTCGACGTTGCCGTTGCCCTCGGGCCAGCCGTCGCCGTCCTCGTCGAGCCGCGTGCGGACGTACTCGAGGTTGCGGCGCGTGAAGTCGAGCATCTCGTCGCGGAAGCCGTGGTCGCCCGTCCAGCGCCAGATGAGCGCGACCGCGCCCGGGAACTTGACGATCTCGTCGGTGTTGAAGCCGAACACGACCTCGCCCGTCTGCGGGTTGACCGTGCGCAGGTCCTTTCCGTGCCAGATCGAGCCGTCGGGCACCACCTCGTGCACCACCACGCCCGAGCCGTCGTTGAGGATCTCCGAGACGTCGCGCAGCGCGCGCATGTGGTCCTTGATCGACTCGAACTGCCCGAGCGTCACGCTCGCGTGCGCGGTGTACTCCGCGTCCGTGCCGAAGATCCACGGGTAGTCGGGAAAGCCCGCGCCGACCCAGCGCACGCGCGGGACCTCGCCCTCGAGCGTCCACTCCCGGCCCTGGTTGGTCCAGCGCAGCTCGAGGTCCTCGGCCGTCTGGGTGAGATCGCCGAGGTTCTGCTTGCCCCAGTCGACGGACTCCTGCAGGAGCCGGTTGCCCGGCAGGTCGAGTTGCGTCCACCGGCCGAGCGCGGCGCGCGAGGCCTGCTTCCGGGCGACCAGCCGCTGCGGCTCCGCGGTCAGGCGGCGGAACTCGCGGCGCGCCTCGGCCTCCGAGTTCTCCGAGCCGGCGACGGCGAGCCACAGCGTGGCCGCCCGGCCGGCCGGCACGCGGACGTCGTACTCCAGCCGGCCGCCGGTGCCGCGGCCGAACGGGCCGTCGTCGCAGTCGCGCGGCATCGGCGCCGGCGTCTGCTCGGCCGTGCAGCGGCGGCCCTCGCCGAACGGGCCGTAGTGGCCGGGTCCCGCCTCCCCGGCCGTAGGCCGGCGGTTCGACCCGACGATCGCGGTGTAGTCGTGCGGCCCCGCCTCGCCGGTCAGCTGCCCGGTGTCGCGGAACACGAGGCCGGCGCCGTCGAACGTCCCCGTGTCCGGCGCGTTCTCGCTCGCGTTCGGCGTCGTGCCGGCGAACCCCCACGGGTACTGCGTCATCAGCTCGGAGTGCACGTCGACCATCACGGGAACCGTCCGCGCCTCGCGGCCCTCGTTGCGGAGCTCGAGGCCGAGCAGCACGCCGCGCCGCCCGTCGGGCGCGACGTCGGTGCGCCGCAGCGCGACGTCGCCCAGCGGCGGAAGCTCGTACCGCGTGTAGCCCCAGCCGCTCGTGAACCGGGTCGCCGGACCCGTCCACTCGCCGTCGACGCCGAAGGCGACGGAGTCCACGAGCTTGAGCGGCGGGGAGATGACGCCGCCCATCTCCCCCGTCGTGTGCCAGCCCTGGGCGTAGAAGCGCCCGTCCTGGAACCCGAGGACCTGCGCCCTGGTGCCCGCCGCGACCGCACGGCGGTCCTCGAGGCGCTCGGTGACCGACCGCTCGGGCGCCGCTGCGTACGCCGGCGCCCCTCCCAGCACCGCCAGCACGATCCCGGTTCGCACTGCCCGCCCGAGCCGCCGCATGCAGACCTCCCCAGCTCTTCCCCCGCGACCTTCCGCCCCGCCGCGCCCGGCCCCGTCCGCCGGGAGCTGAAGCGCTTAAGTCGCCCTGGCAGCGACGATACACCTCCCGCCGGGCGGACGCGTCGCGGTCAGCCGCGCCGGCGCGCCGACGCGCCGCTCGCCCGCTCGTAGCGGCGCCGGTCGCGTTTCGTCGGGCGTGGCCCGCGCTCGGGCGTGACGGACCGCGCGAGCCGCCGC
>DATMVH010000007.1:0-10937 GCA_035563395.1 Solirubrobacteraceae bacterium | reverse complement strand
CTCGCCCGCCTGGCGCGCCTTGTCCGCGGCGTCCTGCGCCTCCTGCGCCCCGCGGTCGACGCCGCGCTCGACGTCGTCGGAGCCGCAGGCGGCGGCGCCCAGCGCGAGCGACGCGGCGATCGCGGCGATCCCGCGGCGATGCGACACGAGCCTCATGGGAAGGCGATACCCGCAGGCGGGCGTGACGACGCGGCCTGCGACTTGCGCGCCGCGCGAATGGATGGAGAATCCGCCCCCGGCGAGGTCACCGGTACGCGGTGGCTGGTGCGTTCGGAAGGGGGCGCGACATGCGGAGAGGGTTCGTCGGTGCGGTGGCGGTCGCGGCCGGGCTGGCCGGCCTGGCGGCGGGGCAGGTCGGCGCGATCGGGGCGCAGGACGACGGGGCGGTCGCGGTCGACCTCACGCAGGGACGCCTGGTCGACCTGAGCCACCCGTTCAACGAGGACACCATCTACTGGCCGACGGCGCAGCGCTTCCGGCTGATCGAAGTCGCCGACGGCGAGACGGAGGGCGGCTGGCACTACTCGGCGAACAACTTCCGCGGCGCCGAGCACGGCGGCACGCACCTCGACGCGCCGATCCACTTCTCCGCGAGCGGCAACACGGCCGACGAGGTGCCCATCCGCCGGCTCGCCGGGCCCGCGGTCGTGGTCGACGTCCGCGCGGCGGCCGCCGCGGACCGCGACCACCTGATCGGCGTCTCGGACCTCGAGGCCTTCGAGGCCGAGCACGGGCGCATCGCGCGCGGCACGATCGTCCTGCTCCGCACGGGCTGGGCGAGCCGGTGGCCCGATGCGCGGCGCTACCTCGGCACCGCGCAGCGCGGGGCGGCCGCCGTCCCGAAGCTCCACTTCCCGGGCCTCTCCGAGGAGGGCGCGCGCTGGCTCGTGTCCGAGCGGCGGATCCGGGCGGTGGGGATCGACACGGCGAGCATCGACCGCGGCCAGTCGACGGCGTTCGAGGCCCATCGCGTCCTGGCGGCCGCGCAGGTGCCGGTGTTCGAGAACGTCGCGAACCTCCAGCGGCTGCCTGCCGAGGGGGCGAGCGTCGTGGCGCTGCCGATGAAGATCCAGGGCGGGAGCGGCGGCCCGCTGCGGGCGATCGCCTTCGTCGGCGGATAGAGGCGCGGCGCTACGGGTTGCGCTGGCGGGTGACCAGGGTCGTGTCGAACGCCTCGTCCACGTCGACCTGACGCTCGAGGATGCCGAACCGCAGATCCCACGCGGCCCACGCCCGCAGCACGTCCGGGCGCAGCTGACCGAACGCGCGCGCGCCGGCGGTCCACGCCGGCGCGACCGCGTCCAGCTCCGCCGAGAGCTGGTCGCGGTCGAGCCCGCGCACGGCCTCGACCATGGCCTGCACGGCGCTCTCCGGATCGATCTGCGCCTCGCGGTAGCCGCGCTGGAGCGCGCGGATGGTCGCCCGCACGAGGCTCCGGCGCTCGTCCAGCGTCTGCCGGGTGACGCAGAGCACGAGCTCCGGGTAGGCGGGCGCGCCGAAGTCGTCGACGCGGAACTCCCGGAACCCGGGCCGCCGGCGCTCCAGCGCCACGCCCTCCACGTTCCAGAACGCGGTCGCGCCCGCGACGCGGCCGGCGAGCAGCGCCCGGACGGCCTGGAAGCCGATCGTCGTCTCGACCACCTGCGCCGGGTCGCCGCCGGCGCCCTGGACGATCGAGCGCAGCACCGCCTCGTCGGACGGCAGGCCCGTCACCCCGGCGCGGCGGCCCTCGAGGTCGCGCGGCGTGCGGATCTCCGGCTGCGCGAGCACCGCGGCGAGCGGGCGCTGCACGATCGCCGCCACGCCGACGAGGTCGCGACCCTGCTGGCGCGCGAGGCCGAGGTCGTGGATGTCGAGAATCGCGAGGTCCGCCCGCCCGCTCTGGAGCAGCGCGAGCGCGTCGGTGGAGGCGCCCGGCCGCCGCACGGTCAGCCCCACGCCCTCGGCGTCGTCGAAGCCCCGCGCCGTCGCGATGTAGATGCCGGCGTGGACGCCGTTCGGCGTGAAGTCCAGCAGCAGCGTGGCGTCCGCGTTCGGGCGATCGCCTCCCGACGAGCCGCCGCAGCCCGCGAGCAGCCACGCGAGCAGGCAGAGGGCGGCGGCGACGAGGCGGACGGGCACCGACGAGGAGGCTAGACCGGCGTCCGGCGCGTCCGCGTCCATAGACTCCGCGCCATGCGCCGACGGGTGACCTTCTCCCGCAACGTGACCGTGTCGCTCTCGCGGACCTGCGTGTCGCACTGCAAGTACTGCGCGTTCGCCACGCACCGCCCGCACCTGCACGACCCCGACGAGGTGGAGCGGATCCTCGACCGCGCCGCCCGCCGCGGCGTCAAGGAGCTGCTCGTCCTGACGGGCGACGACCCGGCGCACCACCCCGGCGTCCGCGCGCGGCTCGCCGAGCTCGGGTTCGCGGACTTCGTGGCCTACGTGACCTGGGTCTGCGAGCGCGGCCTCGAGCGCGGGCTGCTGCCGCACACGAACCTCGGCGCCCTGCCGCGGAACGACCTCGCCCGCCTGCGCGAGGTGACGGCCAGCCAGGGACTCATGCTCGAGTCGCTGCGCGACGACCTCGTGGCCCACCAGGGGTCGCCGACGAAGGCGCCGGCGCTCCGCTTGCAGACGATCGCGGCGGCCGCGGACCTGAAGATCCCGTTCACCAGCGGCCTGCTCGTCGGCATCGGGGAGACGGAAGCGGACCGGATGGCGGCGCTCGAGGCCCTGGCTGGCTTCGGCCACCTCCAGGAGGTCATCCTCCAGAACTTCGTCCCGCACCGCCGCTACTACGGCGAGGAGCCGGCCGACATCGCGACCGCCGCCGCGGAGGACTACTGGCGCACCGGGCTCCACGCCGGCCCGGACGTGCCGGCGCCGGCGTGGGCGACGCCGGTCACGGTGCAGGACATGGAGCGGCTCGTGGGCGAGGCGCGCCGGCTCATGCCCGGCGTCGGCGTCCAGGTGCCGCCGAACCTCGCGGACTGGTGGCCGCAGCTCGTCCGCGCCGGCGCGACGGACCTCGGCGGGCTCTCGGCGAACGGCGACCACATCTCGCCCGAGCATCCCTTCCCGTCGCCCCACCAGGTCCGCAAGCGGCTCGCCGGGGACGGGATCGCGCTGAGCGAGCGCCTGTGCGTGTACCCGCGCTTCATCGACCCGGAGTGGATGGCGCAGGGCGTCCTCGATGTCGTCAAGGCGCGCTACTGGAGCTTCATCCCGCGCCGCAGCGGCGGCCGCCTCGTCACGGGGCGCGCCGGGGCGCTGCGGCCGGACACCGTCGCGCGCGCCCACGCCGGCGCGCCGCTCGGCTCCGACGAGGTCACCGGGCTGTTCTCCGAGACCCGGCCGGAGGCGATCGAGGACATGCGCGCCGCGGCGGACGCGCTGCGCGCCGAGCTGGCGGGCGACACCGTCACCTTCGTCGTCAACCGCAACCTCAACGTCTCCAACATCTGCGTCGTCGGGTGCGCGTTCTGCGGGTTCGGCCAGGGCCGCCGCTCGCCCGACGCCTACGAGCACGACGAGCAGGAGTTCGTCACCCGGATCCGCGACGCCGTCCGCTACGGCGCGACGGAGCTGTGCATCCAGTCCGGCATCCACCCCGACTGGACGCTGGAGGACTACCTCGGCTGGCTCCGCCTCGCCAAGGCGACCGCGCCCGACGTGCACCTGCACGCCTACAGCCCGATGGAGGTCGCGCACATGTGCGACGTCTCGGGCCTGCCGCCGGGCGAGGTCTTCGCCCGGCTGGTCGACGCCGGCCTCGGCTCCGTCCCCGGCACCGCCGCCGAGGTGCTCGAGGACGGCGTGCGCCAGCGGATCAGCCCGAACAAGCTGCCCGTCGCCCGCTGGGTGGAGATCATCGAGGCGGCGCATCGCGCCGGGCTGCGCTCGACCGTCACCGTGATGTTCGGGCACATCGAGGAGCCGTGGGAGCTCGCCGAGCACATGCGCGTCGTGCGGGCGCTGCAGGAGCGCACGGGCGGCTTCACGGAGTTCGTCCCGCTGTCGTTCATCCCGTTCCACACGCTCCTCGGCCGCACCCACGGGATCGAGGAGATCTCGCGCGAGGAGAACCTCAAGCACACCGCCGCCTTCCGGCTCGCGCTCGGGCGCACGGTGGCGAGCCTGCAGGCGAGCTGGGTGAAGATGGGCCTGGACGCGGCGACGGAGGCGCTGCGCTGGGGCGTCAACGACCTCGGCGGGACGCTGATGGAGGAGAACATCTCCCGCCTCGCCGGCTCCTACCACGGCGTCAAGCTCGACCCGCCCGACCTGATCGCCGCCGCCCACCGGGCCGGCCGCCCGGCCGCGGAGCGCACGACGCTCTACGACATCCGCCGCCGCTACCCCGTGGCGGCCGCGGCGTAGCGGCCCGTGCCGGTCCGCTGCGCGTTGCACCGCCCGGAGCCGGACGAGATGATGGCTCGCGCGTGAGCATCGCCCAGGAGACCCGCGAGCTCGCCATCGCGCCGGTGCGCGACGGGCTCTTCACCCTCATCGGTACGCGGCGGCGGGACGACCAGGTGCCGCTGCACGCGTTCTCCCACGCCTACCTGCGGCGCATGACCTCCGACGCCGCGCGCCGCACGACCGCGGAGGCGCTGTACGGCGAGGTCGTCGGCGCCTTCGACTTCGCCGACGCGCGCGGCGCCCGGCCGATCGCCGTCCGCGCGTTCACGCCGACGCGCGCCGAGCACGGCTACGAGCCGGCGGGCTCGGTGGTCGAGACCAACACGGAGGACCTGCCGTTCCTGCTCGACTCCGTCCGCGGCGTGCTGCAGGCGGAAGGCGTCCGCATCGTGCGCGTGCAGCACCCGATCCTCGGCCTGGGGCGCGACGAGCAGGGACACATCACGGCCGTGCTCCATCCCCGCGAGGGCGGCACGCGCGAGTCGGTCATGCACTTCGAGCTCGACCGCCGGCTCGCGCCCGAGGAGCTCGACCGGCTCGCGGACGCCGTCCGCTCCGTGCTCGGCGACGTGCGCCGCGCCGTGCTCGACTTCCCGGCGATGGCCGACCGGGCGCGCCGCATGGTGCACCTCGCGGGCGCCGGCGCGACGCGCTACGCCGACGACGAGGTGGACGAGACCGTCGCCTTCCTCGAGTGGCTCCTGCGCGACAACTTCATCTTCCTCGGCTACCGCGAGTACAAGATCGACGACGAGCTGGTGTCCGTGGTGCCGGGCTCGGGCCTCGGCATCCTGGCCGACGAGGCGAGCTCCGCGTTCGCCCGCCCGCGCCCGCTCGCCGACCTGTCGCCGGGCGTGCGCAAGCGGGCGCTCGAGGGCGACCTGCTGATCGTCTCGAAGACGAACGCGGTCTCCACGGTCCACCGGCGCGACCGCATGGACTACGTCGGCGTCCGCAAGGTCTCCCACCAGGGCCGGATCATCGGCGAGGCGCGGATGCTCGGGCTCTTCACCTCCAAGGGCTACTCCGAGCCCGCGTCCACCACGCCGCTGCTGCACCGCAAGCTGCGCCAGATCCTCCGCACGGAGGACCTCATCGAGGGCTCGCACGACTACAAGTCGGCGGTCGCGCTGTTCAACTCCTTCCCGAAGGACGAGCTGTTCGCGGCGCCGACCGCGGACCTGCGGCGGGCGATCGCCGCGCTGCTCGCGCTCGAGGGCGACCAGGTCCGGCTGCTCGCGCGCCGCGCGGTCGACGGGCGCTCGGTCTCCCTGATCGTCGCGCTGCCCGCCGGGCGCTACCACGCCGAGCTGCTCGACGCGATCGCCGCCCTGGCCCGGCGGCGCTTCGGCACCGACGGGGTGGCGACGCACACCGTGCTCGAGGAGGGGAAGCGCGTGCGCGTCCACGTCACCGTGCATGCGCCCGACGACGTGCCGGACGTGCCCGCGGCCGAGCTCGAGCGCGAGGTGATCGCCCTCACGCGCACGTGGGACGACCGGCTGCGCGAGCGCCTGGCGAGCACCTTCGGGGCGGCGCACGGGGGCGAGCTCGCGGCGCGCTGGGCGCCGCGCTTCCCGGAGTACTACCGCGCCTCGGTGGAGCCCGCCCTCGCGGTGGGCGACGTCGTCTGCTTCGACCGGCTCGAGCGGGAGGGCGGCCCGTTCGTGGTCGGGCTGCAGAACGAGGCCGGCCGCACGCGCGTCGCCGTCTACAAGACGGGCGGCAAGATCGAGCTGGCCGACGCGATGCCCACGCTCGAGCACCTCGGGCTGCGCGTGATCGAGGAGGTGCCGACGCGGCTGCACGGGGGCGACGGGGACACGTGGATCCAGGACTTCGGCGTCCTCGGGCCCGACGACCGCCCGCTCGACCTCGACGCGGCCGGCGACCGGATCGGCGACTGCATCGCCGCCGTGCTGCGCGGCGACGCGCAGTCCGACACGCTCAACCGGCTCGTCGTCCTGGCCGGCCTGGACTGGCGCCAGGTCGCCGTCCTGCGCGCCTACCGGATGTACCGCCAGCGCATCGGCTCACGCTTCACGCAGGCCTACCAGAACGACGTGCTGGCGGCGAATCCCGGCGTCACCGCCAAGCTCGTCGCCTACTTCGAGCGGCGCTTCGACCCCGCGCGGCGGCGCGACCCCGAGGCGGAGACGGCGCTGCGGGACGAGATCCTCGCCGACCTCGACGCCGTGACCTCGCTCGACCACGACCGCATCCTGCGCAACCAGCTCGGGCTCATCGACGCCACCCTCCGCACGAACGCCTTCCGCCCGGACCGCGGCGTCACCGCGTTCAAGCTGCGCTCGGCGGAGGTCCCGGCGATGCCGCAGCCCGCGCCGCTGTTCGAGATCTACGTCTACTCGCCGGAGATGGAGGGCATCCACCTGCGCGGCGGCAAGGTCGCCCGCGGCGGCATCCGCTGGTCCGAGCGCCAGGACTACCGCACGGAGGTCCACGGGCTCATGCGGGCGCAGATGACCAAGAACGCCGTCATCGTGCCGGCCGGGGCGAAGGGCGGCTTCTACGTGACCGCGCCGCCCGCGGATCCCGCCGCGCGCATGGCGGAGGTCGAGCGCCAGTACGTGCGCTACATCGAGGGGCTGCTGGAGCTCACGGACGACCTCGTGGACGGCGAGGTCGTCCACCCGCCCGGCGTCCGGGTCCTCGACGACGACGACACCTACCTCGTCGTCGCCGCCGACAAGGGGACGGCGACGCTCTCGGACACGGCGAACCGGATCAGCGAGGAGCGCGGGTTCTGGCTCGGGGACGCGTTCGCGTCCGGCGGCTCGACGGGCTACGACCACAAGGCGCTCGGCATCACCGCGCGTGGGGCGTGGGAGTCGGTCAAGCGCCACTTCCGGCGGCTCGGCGTCGACCCGGCCACGGACCCGTTCACGGTCGTCGGGATCGGCGACATGTCGGGCGACGTGTTCGGCAACGGGATGCTGCTGTCGGACCGCATCCGGCTCGTGGGCGCCTACGACCACCGCCACGTGTTCATCGACCCGGATCCCGACCCCGCCGCGGGCTTCGCGGAGCGCACGCGGCTGTTCGCGCTGCCCGGCTCCTCGTGGGGCGACTACGACCGCGCGGCCGTCTCGGAGGGCGGCGGCGTGTGGCCGCGCAGCGCGAAGTCGATCCCGCTGTCGCCGCAGGCGCGCGCGGCGCTCGGCGTGGAGGCGGAGCAGCTGCCGCCGAACGACGTCATCCGCGCGATCCTCCGCGCGCCCGTCGACCTGCTCTGGAACGGCGGCATCGGCACCGTGGTGAAGGCGTCGGCGGAGACGGACGCGGACGCGATGGACCGCGCGTCGGACGCGATCCGCGTCGACGCGCGCGACCTGCGCTGCCGCGTCGTGGGCGAGGGCGGCAACCTCGGCTTCACGCGGCGCGCCCGCGTGGAGTACGCCGAGGGCGGCGGGCTGATCTACGCCGACTTCATCGACAACTCCGGCGGCGTCGACTGCTCCGACCACGAGGTCAACCTCAAGATCCTGCTCGGGCTCGCCGAGCGGCACGGCGAGCTGACGCGCCCCGAGCGCGACGCGCTGCTCCGGGACGTCACGGGCGACGTGGTCGACCACGTCCTCTACGACTCCTTCCTCCAGGCCCAGATCCTCGCCGAGGAGGTCGCCGCCTCGCGCGGGCGGCTCTACGCCTACGAGGACCTGATGACCGCGCTCGAGGCCGAGGGGCTGCTCGACCGCGCGCTCGAGGCGCTGCCGACGGCCGAGGAGATGGGCGAGCGGCGGCGCGCGGACCGGGGGATGGAGGCGCCGGAGCTCGCGGTGCTGCTCGCCTACGCGAAGCGCTCGCTCGCGCGCAGCCTGCTGGCCGGGGAGTTCCCCGACGACCCGTGGCTGGAGCGCGACCTGCGCGGCTACTTCCCCGCCGCGGTGGTGGAGCGCTTCGGGCACCTGCTCGCGGCGCACCCGCTGCGGCGCGAGCTGATCGCGACCATCAACGCCAACCAGGTGGTCAACTCGCTCGGCCCGACGTTCGTGTCGCAGCTCGCCGCCGAGCGCGGCGCGGAGCCGGCCGACGTGGTGCGCGCCTTCCGGGTCGGCCGCGAGGTGACCGGGGCGGCGGCGCGCTGGGACGCCGTCGAGCGGCTCCCCCGCACGCTCGACCCGGCCGTCTCGGCGGAGCTGATGGCCGGCGTGGACCGGCTCGTCGAGGCCGCCACGCGCTGGTACGTCACCCACGACCCCCAGCGTGACCTCGAGGGCGCCATCGCGCGGGCGGAGGCGCCGTTCGCGCGCCTCGTCGCCGTTCTCCCGGACATCGGCGCGGAGCCGTGGCGCGAGCGCCGCCGCGAGGCGGCGGAGGCGCTGCGGGCCAAGGGCGTGCCCGAGGAGGTCGCGTGGGCGCACGCGATGGCGCCGGAGCTCCAGCAGGCGCCGGACATCGTCGCCATCGCCGAGGCGACGGGGCGCGCGGTGGAGGAGGTCACCGCGGCCGTGCACGACCTCGGCGCGCGGCTGGAGATCGTCTGGCTCCTGGGCGCGCTGGACCAGCTCCCGCAGCCCACGCGCACGCAGCGCTGGGCGACGCAGGCGGTGCGCGAGGACTGCCTCGAGGCGCTCGCCGACCTGGCGCGCTCCGCGCTGGCCCGCGCGGACGCGGACGTGCCCGCCGGGGCGGCGGTCGAGGCCTACCTCGAGGCGCGCGGCACGCTCGTGCGCCGGCTCGCCCACGTCACCCATTCGCTCACCGTCGAGGGGCCCGGCGACCTGCCGGGGCTGATGCTCGCCGTCCGCGCGCTGCGGGCCCTGGCCGGCTGATGGCGCAGCTCGTCCTCGGCCCGCTCCAGCGCTACGCCGGCGAGACGGAGGCGACGATCTGGGTCGAGACGGACGCGCCGTGCGAGGTCGAGGTGCTCGGCGCGCGCGAGCGCACCTTCGCCGTCGAGGGCCACCACTACGCGCTCGTCCACTGCACGGACCTCGAGCCGGCCGGCACGACGCCGTACGAGGTGCGGCTGGACGGCGAGCGGGTGTGGCCGGAGCCGGACACGCCGTTCCCGCCGAGCGTGGTGCGGACGCACGGCCACGACGGCCCGTTCCGCATCGCGTGGGGCTCCTGCCGCGTGTGCGCGCCGCACTCGCCGCCGTTCTCGCTGCAGAAGGACGAGCACCCGCGCGGCCGCGAGGTCGACGCCCTGCGCGTCGTGGCCGACCACATGTGCCGCACGGAGCCGGAGTCCTGGCCGCACGCGCTCGTGATGCTCGGGGACCAGGTCTACGCCGACGAGGTCTCGCCGGGCGTGCGCGAGTTCATCCGCTCGCGCCGCGACCCCGCGGTCCCGCCGGGGGAGACCGTCGCGGACTTCGAGGAGTACACGCGGCTCTACCGCGAGGCGTGGTCGGAGCCGCACATCCGCTGGCTGCTATCGACGGTGCCCTCGGCGATGGTCTTCGACGACCACGACGTCCACGACGACTGGAACACCTCGCTGACCTGGGTGCGCGACAAGCGCGCCGCGGGGTGGTGGGACGAGCGCATCGTCGGCGGCTTCATGTCCTACTGGCTCTACCAGCACATCGGCAACCTCGCGCCGTCGCACCTGGCGGACGACGCGGTCTTCGCGAAGGTCCGCGCGGCCGGCGACGGCGGTCCGATCCTGCGCGAGTTCGCGTTCCTCGCCGACCGCGAGGTCGCCGGAACGCGCTGGAGCTACTGCCGCGACTTCGGCCGCACGCGGCTGCTGATGATCGACTCGCGCGCGGGCCGGGTGCTCGACCCCGGCCGCCGCTCCATGCTCGACCCGCGCGAGTGGCAGTGGTTCGAGGAGCACACGGAGGGCGACTTCGACCACCTCCTGATCGGCTCGTCGCTGCCGCTCCTGCTGGCGCCCGGGCTGCACTACCTCGAGGCGTGGAACGAGGCCGTGTGCGACGGGGCGTGGGGCCGCGCCGCGGCGTTGGCGGGCGAGAAGATGCGCCAGGGCGCCGACCTCGAGCACTGGGCGGCGTTCGGCTCCTCGCTGGAGCGCGCGTTCGCCATCCTCGGGCGCGTCGCGGCGGGGGAGACGGGGGAGCCGCCGGCCTCGATCGTCGCCCTCTCGGGCGACGTGCACCACGCCTACCTCGCCGAGGTCGCCTTCCGCAGGAACCGCCACGCGCGGTCGGCGGTCTACCAGGCGGTGTGCTCGCCGTTCCGCAACCCGCTCGACGACCACGAGCGGCGGGCCATCCGCTTCGCGTGCTCGCGCGCCGGGACGCTCGTCGGGCGGACGCTCGCCCGCGCCGCCGGCGTCGGCGATCCGCCCGTGCGGTGGCGCTTCACGCACGAGACGCCGTGGTTCGACAACCAGGTCTGCTTCCTCGAGCTGGACGGCCGGCGCTCGCGCCTGTGGCTCCAGAAGACGGTTCCCGGCGAGGGCGACGGGTTCGAGCTGGAGACGGTCTTCGAGCGCGTGCTGGCCGGCGGCGAGGACGCGGCGCGGCGCGCCGAGCCGGAGCTCGTCGCCGGCCGGCACGATTGACGCGCCACGCGCTTCAGCGGCCGCACGCGCC
>DATMVH010000006.1:0-5382 GCA_035563395.1 Solirubrobacteraceae bacterium | reverse complement strand
GAGCGACGACCGGACACCGTGGGCGACGGCGAGCCGGATGGCGGCCGGGTCGCGCGCGGCCTCCGCGAACACGTTGATGCCGACCTGCACGGGGACGACGTAGACCACCCACGCCATCATCCACGCCGCGTACCACGTCGCGTTGGCCTCCGGCGAGAGCAGCTCGGCCACCACGACGGGCAGGACGAGGCCGGGCGCGCGCTCGGCCACGGTCAGCGCCCAGTTCGCGAGCCCGAGCGACATGAGCCGCGGCGCGAGCCGGCGGCCGATCCGCAGGCGGCAGCGGTAGCCGGGAACCTGCCGGCGCACCTGTCTCCACCCGAGCGCGCAGCCCGCGAGCCCGGCGGGGACCCATGCCGCGACGAGCGCCTCGGACCCGCTCCATCCCGCGCCGTGCGGGCCCAGCGCCAGCAGCGCCGCCACCGTCGCGAGCCCCACCACGGCGCCGCGGACCAGCACGAGGTCGCCCCGGCGCAGCGCCGTCGAGACCTGGTCGTAGAGGACGCCGACGGTCCCGAACACGGCGGCGAGCACGAACAGCAGCGCGTAGTGCGGCGAGGACCCCACGACGTCCAGCTCGCTGAGCGCCCCCGAGGCCAGGACGAACGCCCCCGCGCAGCCCGCGGCCGTCGCGACGACGATGGTGAGCGACGTGTCCAGCAGCCGCGCGGGCGCCGCCTCGTGCTCCCGGAGCAGCGAGATCACCGCGGATCCCACGCCGAGCAGCGCGATCTGCGTGCACAGCATCATCGTCGCGATCACGCCCGCGGCGACGCCCACCTCCGCCTGCGCGAACGACCGTGCCGCGAGGACCCAGAACAGGAACCCGAGGCCCATCGTGAGGACCTTCGCCGCGACGAGCGCGAGCGAGTTCCCGAGCATCGACAGGCGCGCGGCGGCGAGCGGCGCCGGGCTCTCGCGCACCGACATGGACGCCGTCGCCCGGCGGCCGTCAGGCGCGGGCGGGCTGGCGGGGCGCGACCCGAGCGTGCGTCGCACGGGCGACCTCGCGGACGATTCCCACGTAGTTGAACACGACGAACGCGGCGTAGTACGGGATCCAGCGCGGCTGCCCGCGAGCCACGGACAGCAGGACGCCGCGGATCCCCGCCGCGAGCGGCAGCAGGGCCAGCGCCGTGGCCCGCGGCCCGCGGAGCGCGACCATGCGGCCCAGGCCGTGCCCGTCGGCGAGGAACTGCCCCCGGGCGAAGTCCCAGGTGTCGTCGAAGCGGTGGCGGACGACGGTCGCGCGCGACACGCCGATCCTGGCGCCGCCCGAGCGCAGGCGCCAGCGGAGGTCCACGTCCTCGCCCGAGGTGAAGCGCGCGTCGACGCCGTACCGGAGGAACGCGTCGCGATCGACGATGGTGGCCACGAGGCCGAACCAGTGGCGGCTCCGGCCCGAGCGGTGGTGGTCGGCGAGCGCTCGTCCCCAGTACCCGTCGCCCGACTCGCTCTCCAGCCCGGCCTGGAGGGCGGTGTAGCCGCCGCGGCGGAACTCGGCGAGCAGGCGCTCCAGGTCCCCGTCGCCGAGGAGCACGTCGGCGTCCACGAGCGCCACCCAGCGCGAGGTCGCTGCCTGCGCGCCGACGAGCCGCGCCACGGCGACGCCGCGCCCGTCGTCGGAGAGGACGCGCACGCCGCGGTGGCGGCGGGCGATCTCGACCGTGGCGTCGGTCGACCGCCCGTCGACGACGATGATCTCCCGCGGCGCCTGGCGCTCGACCGACGCGAGGCAGTCGCCGACCAGGCGCTCCGCGTTGCGGACCGGCACGACCACCGAGAGGTCCGCCGCGCCGGTCACGAGTCGTTGCCCACGGCCGGCGCGGTGCCGCGGCGATGCGGAGGCGCGGTCTCCCCGCGCCGCTCGATCAGCCCGACGCGGACGCCGTAGACCGCGGCCTGGATGCGGTTCTCCACGGCGAGCTTGCGCAGGATGGAGTGGACGTGGGTCTTCACGGTGTTCTCGCTGATGACGAGGTGCCGGGCGATCTCGCTGTTGTCCGCTCCTTCCGCGATCTCGCGCAGGACCTGCAGCTCCCGCGGCGACAAGTCGACGGCGCGCGGGTCGTCGGGCCGCGGCGCGGGCCGGCCGAAGCCGCCGGCGTGCCGGGCCTCGAGCGCCGTCCGGGCCCAGTCGCGCAGCACGGACGTCGCGATGTGGCACATCCCCTGCTTCGCGCCCGCGGCCGCCGACGCGAGGTCGCGCTCGCGCCCCGGGCAGAGCACGTGGACGCTGATGCCCTCCGCGACGGCGCGCACGGCCTCCGCGCACTGGTCCGCGTCGAGCAGCAGCAGGGCGTCCGTCCCCTCGGGAAGCGCCTGCAGGCCCGCGAGCAGCTCGGCGAGCGTGAGGCCGGACTCGGGGATCCCCGCGATGACGAGGTCCGGGCGCTCGCGCGCGGCCACGGACGCGGCCGTGACGACGTCGGCGCTCTCGCCGACGACGTCCAGGCCCACCTCCTGCAGCCAGGCGCGCAGTCCGTGGCGCCGCAGCGCCGATCGCTCGACGAGATGGACACGCAGCGACGCCGTCAACGCTCGGGCGTCCCGGAGCCGCCCGCCGGGCCGGACCCGTTCCCGTCGTCCTCCGGACGAGGCGAGGGGACCGACCGCAGCCGGATCTCCGAGCGGTGCCGGCGTACCGTGACCGGCGAGACGCCGAGCTCGCGAGCGATCTCCGCCGTCGTCATGCGTCGTTCGACGAGCGCGAGGACCTGCCAGTGCCGCTCCGTGAGGCCGCGCCGTTCCGCGGGGGCGTCGCCGTTGGTCGTCCCGGCGTCCTGGAGGCGCTCCATCATCCAGGCGAGCGTCGTCGCCGGCAGCACCGCTTCGCTGGCCAGCACGCCGCGGAGGGCGTCGGGCAGGAGCGGCGGATCGATGTCCGTCCCGAGGTAGCCCGATGCGCCCGACCGCAGCGCCGCGAGCACCTCCGTGGGGGACTGGCCGGCGCTCAGCGCCACCGCCGCGCACGGCGGGTGAGCGCTCGTGATGGCGCGGATGGCCTCCAGCGCCCCGGGGAGGCGGACGTCGATGAGGCACGCCGCGGGCTGGGTCCGCCGTACGAGCTCGACGGCCTCGCCCGTCGTGCTGCACTCCGCGGCGACGCGGAACCCCTGCTCCTCGAGCGCGAGCCGGGCACCGAACCGCGTTCCGGCGTCTGCGTGTGCGATGACGACGCTTTCGGGGTCGCGATCCGACGTCGGAAGTACCGTCGCGGCGTCCATACCTGCTCTCTCCGTGCGCTCTGCCCAGTGTCTCGGCCGGGAGGGTGCCGTTCCACGGCGCCGAGGGCAGAGGTTTTTCTCAGCCTCACTTATGACTGGTGAAGCGCTCAACCCCTTGATCACAGGATGGTCATCACCCTGACGGATCGCGCTGATACCGTCCGCGGGTTCTCATCTGAACTCACCCAGCCGGGTGATCTCCTTCTGAACGCCGCTTGAACGGCGCCGCCGACCGGGCTCCTGTCGTTCACGACGCGTGAACGGCGCCTCCCGCCGGCCGCCGGTCGTTCACGACCTGTGAACGGCGCCGCCCGCCGGCGCCGCTCGCTGTGAACCGGCAATCCCCGGCGCGGGCTATTGCCGCAGGGTCTCGCGCTGAGGCAGCCTCTTCGCAGTAGCCGGCGCAGGACGCCGTCGGCCCGCGACCAGTCGCGGCGAGGAGGACGGATGTACACGGAACGAGCGACGACGACGTCGGTCGTCGTGCCCGCGCGCAATGAGGCACGCAACATCGGCTGGGTCCTCGAGCGGATACCGCTATTCGTCGGCGAGGTCGTGCTCGTCGACGGCGACTCGAGCGACGGAACGGTCGAGGCGGCGCGCCGCGTCCGCCCGGACATTCGCGTCGTCGGCCAGGAGCGGCCCGGCAAGGGAGCGGCGCTCCGCGCGGGCTTCGCCGCCGCGACCGGCGACTACGTCGTCATGCTCGACGCGGACGGCAGCATGGATCCCGGCGAGATCGAGCGCTTCGTGGCCGCCCTCGATCGCGGCGCCGACATGGTCAAGGGCTCCCGCTTCCTCCCGGCCGCCGGAACCGCGGACATGACCGGCGTCCGGCGCTGGGGCAACGGCGTGCTGCTGATGCTGCTCAACCTGCTCTACGGCAGCCGCTTCACCGACCTCTGCTACGGCTTCTGCGCCTTCCGGCGCACTGCGCTCGCGCGCCTCGGGCTGCGGTCGGACGGCTTCGAGATCGAGACGGAGATGGTGGCCCGGGCGATCAGGGCGCGGATCAGCGTCGTCGAGGTGCCGAGCTTCGAGTCGCCGCGACGCTTCGGGGAGTCGAACCTCTCCGTCTGGCGGGACGGCCGCCGTGTCCTGCGCATGCTCCTCCGGGCGCGGTTCGAGCCGGCCGGCGTGCCGGCGGCCGGCACGGTCGAGGTCGGCGTCGAGCCCGCCGGCGCGATCGCCGAGGTCGCCGTCGATGCCCAGCGCGCTTGACGTCTCGGTCGTGGTCTGCGCCTACACCGCCGCGCGGTGGGACGACCTGTGCCGGTCGCTCGAGTCGCTGCGGCGCCAGCGGGTGCCGCCGCGCGAGATCGTTCTCGTCGTCGATCACGACCCCGCGCTGCTGGAGCGGGCGCGCCACGCGTTCCCCGACGTCGTGACGGTGGCCAACCGGCACCGGCGCGGCCTTTCCGGCGCACGCAACACCGGCCTGGAGCTCACGCGCGGCGCCATCACGGCGTTCCTCGACGACGACGCCCGCGCGGACCCCGACTGGATCGAGCGACTGCTTGCGGCCTACGACGACCCGGCGGTCGCGGGCGTCGGCGGCGCCATCGAGCCCGACTGGTCGAGCGGGCGACCGGCGTGGTTTCCCGCGGAGTTCGACTGGGTCGTGGGCTGCACGTACCGCGGCATGCCCGAGTGCCGGCGGAGCGTGCGCAACCTCATCGGCGCGAACATGTCGTTCCGCACGGAGCTGTTCCGCGACGTCGGCGGGTTCATGGAGTGGATCGGTCGAGTCGGGACGCGACCGCTCGGGTGCGAGGAGACCGAGTTCTGCATCCGGGTGGCCCGGCTGCGTCCCGGGACGCGCATGGTCCTCGAGCCGTCCGCGCGGGTCCGCCACCGCGTGCCGCGCGAGCGCGCGCGCTGGCGGTACTTCGCGTCGAGGTGCTGGGCCGAGGGCCGGTCGAAGGCGCTGGTGGCGCAGCGGGCGGGCGCCGGCCGGGCCCTGGCCACGGAGCGGTCCTACGTCACCTCGACCGTGACCCGCGGAGTCGCGCGCGGGCTGGGCGACGCCGTCCTGCGCCGCGACGTCTCGGGTCTCACGCGAGCGGGCGCGATCGCCGCGGGCGTGGGCATCACCACGGCCGGATACGTGGCGGGAAGCGTCCGGCGGCCGTCGGCGCCGGCGGCGGCGTGCGCG
>DATMVH010000005.1:0-9608 GCA_035563395.1 Solirubrobacteraceae bacterium | reverse complement strand
CGCTCCGCTTCCTCGACGGCAAGCCCTACACCGCGACGCTCACCGCCGACGACGGCGCCGACGGCCTGGCCGTCAGCACCACGACGGTGACCGCGGCCGACACGCTGACCGTGCCGGTCGCCGCCGGCGGCGGCTTCATCCTGCGGTTGACACCCGCACCCTAGGGTTGGCCTCGTAGCGCGCGCGGCGCTTGGCGGCCTCGGCCTCGCGGTCCTTGGGCGGCGCGGTCGTCACGAGCTCGTCGAGCAAGCGCCGGGTGGCGTCCGTCACCGCCTCGACGGCGCGGCTGAACGCCTCCTCGTTGGCACGCGAGGGCTTGGTGGACCCGCTGATCTTGCGGACGTACTGCAGCGCGGCGTCGCGCACCTCCTCCTCGGTGGCGGGCGGCGCGAAGTTGTGGAGCGGGCGGATGTTGCGGCACATGGGCGGAGCATAGGCGCATAGACTCGCCCGGCGGCGGAGGCATCGCCGCCCGTGTCGTCGTCGGCCCTATGGAGGTGCGCCATGGACGGTGACGTGAAGGTGGGAGCCCAGGAGGCGGCCGCCGCCGTCCGGCGGATGACCGGCGACGCGGCGGCCGAGCCGCTCACGTGGTCCGTCCGGCCGATGGCCCACGTGGGCATCATCAGCACGACGGGCGGCCTGCACGTCGTCGACGGGCGCGCCCGGACCGCGGACGGCGACGTCCCGTGGTCGTGCGTCCTCAAGGTGGTCGTGCGGCCGCCGCAGGGGGAGTGCTTCGACCCTGCGAGCTGGTGCTACTGGCGGCGGGAGGCCGCGTTCTACGGGTCGGGCCTCGCCACGGCGCTCCCCGCGGGGCTGCGCGCGCCGCGCCCCTACGGCGTCACCGAGCACGACGCGGAGGCGCGCATCTGGATGGAGCACGTCCCGGCGCCCGAGCACCGGTGGAGCCTCGACGACTTCCAACACGCCGGGCGTGCCGCGGGCCGCTCCGCGGGCGCATTCCTCTCCGGCCGCCCCGTGCCCGCCGACCCGTGGCTCGCGCGCGGCTTCCTTCGCAGCATCCTCGCCGGCGGCGGCTTCTGGGCGACGACGATGGACCCGGCCACCGGCGACACGTGGCGCTCGCCGCTCGCCGAGCCCTTCGGGGCGCGGACGCGCGAGCGGGTGCTGCGGCTGTGGGCCGGCCGCGACCGGCTCCTCGCCGCCGCCGAGGCGCTCCCGCCCGTGCTCGGCCACGGGGACCTGCACCCGCGCAACATCATGCTGCCGGCGGGCGCCGACGACATCTTCGCCGTCGACTGGGGCTTCTGCGGGCCGGCACCGCTCGGGGCCGACCTGGGAGACCTGGTGTACGGCCCGGTGTGGTTCTGCGACGTCGAGATCGCGGATCTGCCCGCGGTCGAGGAGGCGGCGTTCGCCGGCTACCACGCGGGCCTCGGAGAGGCCGGGTGGCGCGGCGACCCGCGGCTGGTGCGGCTCGGGTTCGCGGCGCAGGTCGCCGTGCGCATGGCGGCGTGCATGCCGGGGTGGGCCGCCTTGATGCTGGGGCCGGAGCGCGCCGCCTCCTCCGAGGTGCTCTACCGCCGGCCCGTGGCGGCCGTCCTGGAGGCCTGGACGGCGCTCGCCGAGCTGACGCTCGACCTCGCCGACGAGGCCTTCGCGCTCGCCGGGGAGCTCGAGTCCGCCGCCTGACGGGGCGGCGCGGCCCGGTGACCGCCGGCGCGCGGCGGTCACCGGATCGCCTGCCGGGCTACCTCTCGAGCTGCCCGCGCGCCGCCCCGTCCGGGTGCGCGGCGGTGTGGACGTTGACGTAGAAGCGGCCGGGCCGCCGCAGGATCTGGCGGATCGCCGCCGCCGGCTGGTCCTGGACGCACCCGCGCGGCCGCCGCGTGGGCTCGCCGTACAGGGCGATGACCACCGGCCCGGCGACGCCCTCGGCGCCCCGGTGGATGTGGCCCGCGGCGGTGGTGCCGACCCCGCGGAGCCGGATGTTGAAGCACACGCGGCCGGTCGCCGGGTCGAGCGTGAGCCGGGCGGTGCCCGAACCCTGGCCGCCCTCGGGCTCCGCTTCGCCGCTCAGCGACGCCGTGAGCGTCGTCGGCGCGGCGGCCGCGCCGGCCCCGCCGGCGATCGTGAGAACGGCGGCGGCGCTCGCGAGAACCGCCACGACAGCCGTTGTACGCCTGAAACCCATGGAACCTCCTTGTCTCCGTGGCGGGTCCATCCCGCCGACGCCCGTGTCTACGCACCCGCCCCGGAGGCGGTTCAGTCCACCGGAGCGGATGCGCGCAGCGTCACGGGTGGACGAGGAACTTCACCGCGCCGTCCTGCTTCTTCTGGAACGTCTCGTAGGCGGCCGGGGCGTCGTCGAGCGGGACGTGGTGGGTCGCGAAGCCCTCCGTGCCGAACGGATCGGAATCCGTGAGCAGCGGCAGGATCGTCGGAATCCACCGCCACACGTTCGCCTGGCCCATGCGCAGCTGGATCTGCTTGTCGAAGAGCGTGAGCATCGGCAGCGGATCCGTCATCCCGCCGTAGACGCCGCTCACCGAGATCGTGCCGCCGCGGCGGACGACGTCGATCGCGAGATACAGCGCGTTCATGCGGTCGATGCCGGCGCGCTCCATCAGCTTCTCGGCCACGACGTCGGGCAGGAACGACGTCACCTGGTGCGCGAGCTTCGCGCCGGGCGACCCGTGCGCCTCCATCCCGACCGCGTCGATGACCGAGTCGGGCCCGCGCCCGTCCGTCAGCTCGCGGATCGCGTCGGCGAGGTCGCTCTGGTGCTCGGACAGGTCGAGCACCTCGACACCGTTGCGGCGGGCGCGCTGCAGCCGCTCCGGGACGAGGTCGACGCCGATCACGCGGTGCCCGTGGTGCTTGGCGACGCGCGTGGCCATGTCGCCGATCGGGCCGAGGCCGAGCACCGCGAGCGTCCCGCCGTCCGGGACGGCGGCGTAGTCGACCGCCTGCCACGCGGTCGGCAGGACGTCCGACAGGTAGACGAAGCGGTCGTCCGGCGGGCCGTCGGGGACCTTGATGGGGAGCTTGTTGCCGAACGGCACCCGGAGGAACTCCGCCTGGCCGCCCGGGACCGACCCGTAGAGCTTCGTGTAGCCGAACAGCGCCGCGCCCGAGCCGTGCTCGCGCACCTGGGTCGTCTCACACTGGGACTGCAGGCCTTGCGAGCACATCCAGCACGTCCCGCACGAGACGTTGAAGGGGATGACGACGCGGTCGCCGGGGCGCACCTCGGTGACCTCGGCGCCGACCTCCTCGACGACGCCCATCGGCTCGTGGCCGAGGATGTCGCCCTCCTTGAGGAACGGGCCGAGGACCTCGTAGAGGTGCAGGTCGGATCCGCAGATGCCGCTCGACGTGATCCGCACGATCACGTCCGACGGGTCCTGGATCGCCGGGTCCGGGACCGTGTCGACGCGGACGTCGCGCTTGCCGTGCCAGGTCAGCGCCTTCATGACCGGGCCTTCGCGGTCTCGCGGTCGCTGTGCTTGCGCAGCGCCTCGGCCAGCTCGTCCTTGCTCATCTTCGAGCGCCCCTCGATGCCCGCGCGCTTCGCGTCCTCGTAGAGCTCCTGCTTGGACTTGGAGGCGTCGATCCCCCCGTACGTCTTCCCGCCCCCGTCGCGCGCGGCCTTGCCGCCCTTCGCGGCCTGCGGGTCCGACGGTCCCTTCTCGTCCTTGAGCTCCCAGTGGTCGCCCTTCTTCTCCGCGACGTGCTTCACCGCCGAGAAGGCGGTGCGGTGTGCGCGCTCCTCGCTGTCGTAGGTCTCGTGCGCGCTGTCGAGGGTCTTCGCGTAGGTCTCCTGGACCTTCTTCGGCGAGCGCTCGATCGTGCTCGGGAGGTCTTCTTTCTTCGTCGGCATGAGACTCGGGTACCCGGGCTGCGGGGCGGGGACGCCGTAGGCTGCGCGCCCACCATGGCGAGCCTCTCCTGGGACGCGGTGCTGGCGTGGCGCGTGCGCCGGCAGGGCCTCGCCGAGCGGGCGCCGGCGGACGCGCTGCTCGCCGTGGCGTCCCGCCTGTGCGGCGTCCACGCGCAGGTCGCGGCCTCGGCGGAGCTCACGCTGTGGGCGCGCCTGGAGGGGCTCGAGCGCGGGACCGTCGACCGGCTGCTGTGGGAGGAGCGAACGCTGGTGAAGACGTGGGCGATGCGCGGGACGCTCCATCTCCTGCCGTCCGCCGAGCTGCCGCGCTACGTCGCCGCGCTCTCGCAGCTCAAGCCGCGCCACCACCAGGGCGCCTGGCAGCGGGCCTACGGGCTCTCGCGCGACGAGGCGGAGGCGATGCTGGAGGCCATCCCGGCGGCGCTGGCCGAGGAGCCGCTCAGGCGCGAGGCGCTCGCCCATGCCGTGGCGGAGCGGACGGGGCACGGCGCGCTGGCGGAGAAGCTCCAGAGCGGCTTCGGGGAGCTGCTCAAGCCGGCCGCGTTCGCGGGCGACCTCTGCTTCGCGCCCGACGATGGGCGGCGCGTGCGCTTCACGCTCCCGAGGGCGTGGCTGCGCGCGTGGGAGGAGGACGTCGATCCGGCGGCGGCGCGCGCCGAGGTCGTGCGGTCGTACCTGCGCGCCTACGGACCCGCGCCGCGCGAGCAGTTCCGGCGCTGGTTCGGGATGACCTCGCCCGCCGAGGCGGGGCGCTGGCTGCGCGGGCTGGGCGACGAGGTGGAGGAGGTCGAGATCGAGGGCGCGGCGGGCTGGATGCTCGCCGCCGACGTCGCGGAGGCGGCCGCCGCCGCGCCCACGGGCGCCGTCCGCCTCCTCCCGGCCTTCGACCAGTACGTGGTCGCGGCGCCGCGCGGGGAGGACGCCGTCGTTCGAGCCGCGCATCGCGGCCGCGTCTACCGCGCGCAGGGCTGGCTCTCACCGGTCCTGCTCGCCGACGGGCGCATCGCCGGGGTGTGGTCCCACGAGCGCCGCGGCGAGCGGCTCACCGTCGCGGTGGAGCCCTTCGGGCGCATCGCTCGCGCCGTCCGCGCCGGCGCGGAGGCCGAGGCCGAGCGCCTCGCCGCCTTCCTCGGCGCCTCGCTTTCCCTGCGGTTCGCGTAGCGGCCGTCCACGCCGGCTGCCCGGCGCTCAACCCGCGGCGCGTCGCGGTCGATGTACGTGGCGATGACGACGCGTGCCCCCAAGGCGACGGCGAGACGCCGGTCGCGCATCCCCCGGCCAGGCGACGAGGCGGGCTTCGGGCTGATCGAGGTGATCGCGTCCGCGGCCGTGTTCGCCTTCCTCGCCCTCGGCGTGCTCGCCGGCATCGACGGCGCCGCCGGCTCGGCCGGCCGGGAGAAGGCCAGGGCCGTCGCCTCAGCGCTCGCCGAGCGCGACCAGGAGCGCATGCGCGCGATGCGCGCCATCGACCTGCCCGAGTACCGCCACACCGAGCAGACGGAGGTCGGCGGCACGAAGTACACCGTCGTCTCCGAGGCCGACTGGGTCAGCGACTCCAACGGCGCCACCGTGTCGTGCACGAGCAACGGCGGCAAGGCCGACTACCTGCGCCTCCGCACCACGGTGACGTCCCCGACCGTCGGCACGCGCACCGCGCCGGTGCGGATCGACTCGCTCGTCGCCCCGCCGATCGGATCGTCCGGCGGCAACAACGGCACGCTCACCGTCCAGGTGGCGAACCGCGACGGCGCCCCGGTGGTCGACCTGCCGGTCGCCATCGCCGGCGACACGACGCTCAAGACGTTCTCCGAGGTCACCAACGCGGTGGGCTGCGCCGTCTTCGCCTACATCCCGGCGGACGAGTACGACGTCACCGTCGACCAGGCCGGCTGGGTGAGCCCCGACGGCGTCCAGAAGGTCGTCGTGCCGGGCACGGTGACCGCCGGCAACACGACGGTGACGCCGCTCCTCTACGACCGCAAGAGCAGCCTCACGGCCACGTTCAGCACGAGCTTCTGGGACCCGGTCACGCAGGCCGTCTCCACGCGCGCCTCGCGCGGCTGGGCGCTGACCCTCGCCAACGACGACATGAAGGTCGACGGCGGCGAGCGCACGTACGCGGCGACCAACGGCTCGCCGCAGGCGAGCTTCACGGCCGCGAACCTGTTCCCGTTCAAGGACGGCTACGGCGTCTACTCCGGCCGCTGCACGGAGCAGAACCCGAGCCAGTTCGACGATCCCTGGGCCGTCGGCGGCGCGTTCAAGCTGCTCGACCCCGGCGTCGCCGCGACGATGGACGTCCGCCAGCCGGCGCTGCCCGTGCGGGTCTCCTCGGGCACCGTCGCGAGCGGGACCCACAAGGGCAAGCCGAACTGGCTCGGTGACGCGAGAGTGCAGGCGAAGCTCGTGGGCCTCGAGACCGACTCGGCCTGCGCCGCGGTGCCGGACGCGCTGAAGAGCGTCGAGCAGGACGCCACCGGCGGGCTGCAGTCCTATCCCGCCGGCATCGCCGGCTACAGCGGGACGTCCGCCACGAACTACGCGGACGGCCGCCTCGGCTTCGTCACGAAGGCGCCGGCGACGAGCCCGTGGACGTCGGGCTACTTCGACCCCGGCATGCCGTGGGGCGTCTGGCAGGTCTGCGCCGAGACGACCGTCGGCGGCACGACGTGGCGCAACTTCGTGACCGTCACGAACCAGGACCCCAACGGCTCGAGCGCCTACACCCAGCTCAACGTCCTCGGTACCGGCGCGCAGAGGGCCAAGTGCAGCGCGGGAAGCTGGCCGGCCGCATGATGCGCCGCATCCGCTCCGAGGAGGGCTTCACCCTCACCGAGCTGCTGATCGCCATGACCGCGGGCATGGTGATCCTGCTCGCCGGCTTCGGCCTGCTCGAGACGGTCCTCAAGCGCACGGGGGAGACCCAGCTGCGCGTCGAGGCGACCCAGCGCGGGCGCCAGGCGCTCGACGTGATGACCCGCCAGCTGCGCTCGCAGGTCTGCCTCAACGCCACGACGCCCGCCGTGGCGGCGGCCACGCCGAGCAGCGTCACGTTCTACGCCGACCTGAGCAACGGCACCGGGGGCCCGGAGACCCGCGTGGAGAAGCGCACGCTGAGCTACGACCCGGCGACCCGGACGATCTACGAGACCGTCCTGAAGCCGGCCGGCGTGGCCACGGCCATCGCCTACCCCGGCCCGGCCGCGACGCGCGAGCTGGTCCGCAACGTGATCCCGGATCCGCGCGGCCGGCCGTCGATCTTCCGCTACTACACGTTCCCGCCGGCGACCGCGGGGTCGACCACGATCCGCGAGCCCAGCCAGGAGCTCGTGAACCCGGACGCGGCGACCATCGGCCGCATCGCCCGGATCGACCTCGCCTTCGCGGTGACGGCGGGCACGAACGCCCGCTCGCCGCTGACCCTGCGCGACCAGGTCTACGTCCGCGCCGCCAACCCCAACGACCCGGCTCCCTACCCGACATGCGCATGAACCTCGTCAGCGCCCTCCGCGCCCGCCTCGCGGCGCAGGACGGCTTCTCCATGCTCGCGGTCATGATGGTCATGACCGCCTCGGCGATGTTCGTCGCCGCCGGCTACGCCGCAGCCAACGGCGACCTGCCCGTCAGCCGCAACTCGCAGGACCGCAAGGCCGCCTACGCGGCCGCCGAGTCCGGGATCAACTTCTACCAGTTCAAGCTGAACTCGGACAACGACTACTGGTCGCGGTGCACGAACGTCCCGGCGCCGAACGCGCAGGAGAAGAGCCCGGTCAACCAGCGCTGGAACGGCACCGGGAACGACACGCGCAACTGGCGCAAGGTGTCCGGCGCGACCGCCGAGTACACGATCGAGCTGCTGCCCGCGGGCAGCTACACGTCCTGCGTCCAGGGCGTCAACGACTCGCTGATCGACCCGTCCACGGGAACCTTCCGGATCCGCGCGACGGGGCGGCCGAACGCCGGCTCCAAGCTGCGCCGCACGATCAACGCGACCTTCCGGCGCAAGTCGTTCCTCGACTTCCTGTACTTCACCGACTACGAGACGGTCGACCCGGCCGCGTACCCCGTGAGCGGCACGACGTACAACCGCGAGTGGGCGGCCGCGAACTGCGCCGACCGGCGCCGGGCGAAGCGCCACGTCTACTGCAGCGAGATCCAGTTCGCCGACTTCGACCGCATCAACGGCCCGTTCCACACGAACGACGACATCCTGACCTGCGGCAACCCCGTGTTCGGCCGGACCGCGGCCGACAAGATCGAGGTGTCCGGCGCGGCGCCCGGCCACAAGCCGAACGGCTCCGGCTGCGCGGGCACGCCGGTGTTCAACGGTCCGTTCATGGTCTCGACGCCGCCGCTCACGATGCCGCCGACCAACGACGCGCTCAAGACCGTCGCGCAGGCGGCCTACCTCTTCGAGGGCAAGACCACGATCCGCTTCAACGGCAACGAGACCATGACGGTCACGAACCCGTGGCGCAACGGCGGGGCCGCGACCACGATGGCGCTGCCCTCCAACGGCGTGATCTACGTGAAGAACCGCTCGTGCACGTCGAGCATCCCGCCGATCCAGGCGACCTACACCGAGGGCGACGGCTGCGCGCAGGTCTACGTCAGCGGCACCTACGACAAGAGCATGACCATCGGCTCGCAGAACGACATCGTCATCCGCCCGCCGGCGAACTCGGACAACGGCGACCTCAAGCGCGCCAACGACAACGTGGTCATGGGCCTGATCGCCAACAACTACGTCCGCGTCTCGCACCCCGTGTCGAGCTGCAACAACGTCACCACGGGCTCGCACCGGGTGATGCCGAACGTCCGCATCGACGCGGCGATCCTGTCGCTCACGCACTCGTTCCTCGTCGACAACTGGCAGTGCGGCGCCAAGCTCGGCAAGCTCACGGTCAACGGGGCGATCGCCCAGAAGTACCGCGGCCCGGTCGGGTCCGCGAACAACTACGGGACGCACGGGTACGAGAAGGACTACAACTACGACGACCGGCTGCGCTACCGCAGCCCGCCGTACTTCCTCGATCCCG
Source organism: Solirubrobacteraceae bacterium (assembly GCA_035563395.1). GTDB lineage: Bacteria > Actinomycetota > Thermoleophilia > Solirubrobacterales > Solirubrobacteraceae > DASQMT01. The sequence continues at coordinate 701 of DATMVH010000005.1, read as the reverse complement.
TCGCGGCGAGTTGGACCGTCATCCGCACCAACGAGCAGGTGCCCGCCACCAAGTGAGCACACCGCCCCCCGCCGAGCGGGCCGGCTCCGCGCCGCCCGGCCGCAGCCTCGTCGTGCGGCTCGAGGAGCCGCGCGGCCGGCGGCTGCTGCGCGGCGGGGGACCGGTCGACGCGGTGACGTTCACCGCGTCCGGCACGATCGTGGAGCACGCGCGCGCCCTCCGCGAGCCGCTGGTGCTCCCGCCCGGCACGCTCGCGCTCGCCGCGGTGGATCCCGGCCCCGCCAAGGCGGCGCCGGACACGGGGCGCTTCGCCGTCCTGCGCCGGCTCGGCCCGAACGCGGTCGTCCCGCGCGAGGAGGGCATCGAGGGCTGGGTGTGGACGGGGCGCAGCGGGAGCGCGCTGCCGGCGCTCGGCGACGACGACGAGGCGCCCAACGGGCTGCTGCTGTTCGCGCGGCCGCTGGCCGGCGACATCGTCGCCCGCGCCTTCGAGCCGGCGTGGGTCCGGGCGCTCGCGGACCGCTCCCCGCTCGGCGACCCCGTCGTCGCCGGGCTGTTGCTCCGGCTCGCCGCGCCCGGCGAGGCCGAGCGGGCGTTCCGGGAGGTCGGCCTGGTTCGCCCGGTGACCGATCGCGAGGTCCCGCCCGCGCTGCGGCGCTCGCTGCCGACCGACCGCCCGGCGGACCCGGCGGTCCGGCCGA
>DATMVH010000004.1:0-7145 GCA_035563395.1 Solirubrobacteraceae bacterium | reverse complement strand
CGACGACTGGATCCCGCTCGACCCGGCGCTGAAGGTCCGGGCGCTCGTCGAGGGCGCGGTCCTCGCCGGCTACGACGCCGGCCGCTGGAAGAGCGGCGAAGCCGCCCGTGGCGTCGACCGCTTCGTCGTCTGCGGCGCACGCGGCGACGAGCTTCCCGCCGTGGCCGCGCGCGCCGAGCTCGTGGCGCGCTGGACCAACGTCGCCCGCGAGCTCGTCGACGCGCCGCCGAACATCGTCACCCCCGCGGGTCTCGCAGAGCGAGCCCAGGAGATCCCCGGCCTGCGCGCGGAGGTGCTCGACGCCGGCGCCGAAGGGCTCGGTGCGCTCGCGGCGGTCGGCGGGTCCAGCACGGTGGCGCCGCGGCTCATCGTCCTGCGCCACGAGCCGGCGGAGGCGGCGGCCGCGCCCGCCGGTCGGCGGCTCGCGCTCGTCGGCAAGGCCGTCACCTTCGACTCGGGCGGCTACTTCCTCAAGCCGCAGAACGACATCGTGCGCCAGAAGGGCGACATGGCCGGCGGCGCCGCGGTCGTCGCCGCGCTGGGCGCGATCGCCGAGCTGGGGCTGCCGCTTCCCGTTCTCGGCGTCGTCCCCGCCTGCGAGAACATGCTCGGCGCGGACGCGATCCGGCCGTCGGACGTGATCACCACCGCGGCCGGCCTCACCGTCGAGGTCACGAACCCGGACGCCGAGGGCCGCCTGATCCTCGCCGACGCCCTCTGGTACGCGCGCGCCGAGGGCGCGACGCACGTCGTCGACCTCGCGACCCTGACGGGTGCGATGCGGGCCGGGATGGGCGACCTCTACGCCGGCGTCTTCGCCAACGACCACGGCTGGCGCGACGCCGTGGTCGACGCCGGCGACGCGGCGGGCGACCCCGCCTGGCCGTGGCCGCTGCACCGGCGCTACCGCCGGCTGCTCGACTCGCGCGTCGCGGACCTGCGCAACACGTCCGGCAAGCCCTTCGGCTATCCCATCACCGCCGCCACCTTCCTCGAGCGCTTCGCCGGCGAGGGGCCGTGGGCGCACGTGGACATGCTCGGGCCCGCGCTCCTCGACGAGGACCGCGGCGATGCGGTCGGCCGCGGCGCGAGCGGCTACGGCGTGCGCATGCTCGTCGAGCTCGCCGCGCGCCTCGCCGCGGGGTGAGCGGCCAGGCGGCGCGTCGTCCGGTACGTGAACGGCGCTTCCTCCGCGGGCTCGCGCGCGGCGACGACGGTGCCGTGGTGCGGCGAGAACCGGCAGACGGGATCGGTCGCCGCCGCGTCGCCGGTGAGGCGCAGCGCCTGGCAGCGGCAGCCGCCGAAGTCCTCCTCCTGGCGGCCGAGCGGGCAGGACCGGCACGGCTCCTGCATCCAGTCCGTGCCGCGGAAGCGCCGGAACGCGCCGGACTCGTGCCAGATCCAGTCGAGCGAGTGGTCGCGGACGTCGGGGAACGCGAGCCCGGGGATCGTCGAGGCCGCGTGGCACGGCATCGCCTCCCCGTTCGGCGCGACGACGATGGTGGTCCGGCCCCAGCCGCCCACGCACGGCTTCGGGAGGTCCTCGAAGTAGTCCGGAAGCACCCACAACACGGCGATCCGCGGGCCGACGCGTGCGCGGAACCGCTGCACGGACTCCTCGCCGCGCTCGAGCTGGGCGCGCGTGGGGAGCAGCGCCTGCTGGTTGAGCGCCGCCCACCCGTAGTACTGCGTGTTCGCGAGCTCGAGCCGCTGCGCGTCGAGCTCCTCCGCGAGCGCGAGCACCGCCTCGATCCGGTCGAGGTTGTGGCGGTGCAAGACGCAGTTGATGGTGAGCGGGAACCCGAGCGCGCGCGCCGTCCGCGCGGCGGCGAGCTTCTTCGCGAACGACCGGACGCCGGCGATCCGATCGTTCTCCTCGGGATCGGGGCTCTGGATCGAGACCTGGACGTGGTCGAGCCCGGCCTCCTTGAGGCGCGCGGCGCGCTCCGGGGTCAGGTGGAGGCCCGCGGTCACGAGGGTGGAGTACAGGCCGGCGTCGCGCGCGGCGGCCACGAGCTCGTCGAGGTCGCGCCGCACCATCGGCTCCCCGCCGGTGAGCGCGAGCTGGAGGACGCCGAGCGCCCGCGCCTCGCGGAACACGCGCGTCCAGTGCTCGGTCTCGAGCTCGTCCCGGTAGCGCTCGCCGCGGATGGCGACGGGGTTCGAGCAGTACGGGCAATGCAGCGGGCAGCGGTAGGAGAGCTCCGCGATGAGCGTGTACGGCCTGGGCGGGCTAGGCGGCATCGACCACCAGCCCGTGCTGGACCATGCCGCCGAGCAGCTCGCGCACGTCGTCGGTGACGTCGGCGCCCGCGTAGCGCTCGGACAGCGCGGCGGCGATCTCCTCGAGCGTGCGCCGGCCGTCGCACAGCTCGAGGACCTGCGCCGCGGTCTCGTTGAGGCGCACGGCCCCTTCCGGGACGAGCAGCAGGTGCTCCTCCCGCACGTCGTCGTACTGCAGGCGGGCGCCCTCGGCGAGCCGCGGGCGGTTCACGCCGCGGCCTCCGGCTGGGTGTCGCCGCGCTCGATCGCCTCGAGCTGCGCCCACAGCATCTCCGTCTTGAACCGCAGGGCCGCCACGGCGCGCTCCTGCTGCTCGCGCGTCTTGCAGTGCTCGAGCACGATCCCCAGCGCGTGATCCGCGTCGCGCGGCGCCCGGTCGAGCCGGCTGCGGAAGTACTCGAGGCCCGCCGGATCGATCCACGGGTAGTGGGCCTCCAGCGCGGCCAGGCGGACGCGGATCGCCGCCGGGCCGAACAGCTCGGTGAGCGACGAGGCGACGGCCTCGATCCACGGCTTGCGGCGCGCGAAGGTCACGTACGCGTCGACGGCGTAGCGCACGGCCGGCAGCACCCGCCGCTCCGACTCGAGCTCGTCGCGCGGCACGCCGAGCGCCTCGCCGAGCCGCACCCACGACTCGATCCCGCCGGTGCCCGGACCCGTGCCGTCGTGGTCGAGGATGCGCTTGACCCACTCGCGCCGGACTTCCACGTCGGGGCAGTTCGAGAGGATCGCCGCGTCTTTGATGGGGATGCACCGCTGGTAGTAGAAGCGGTTGGCGACCCAGCGCTGCAGCTCGTCGCGGGTGAGTTCGCCCGCGTCCATGCGCACGTGGAAGGGGTGGAGGTTGTGATACCGGCTCCCCTGCGCGCGCAACCGGGCGACGAGTTCCTCGCGCGACCACGGCGTCCCCTGCGCCATCGGCTCGTGTGTCACAAAAGACGCGCGTGGCCCCGGGCGGGTGCCCGGGGCCACGTCGCCGTCAGACCGGACGCCTACCGGCGGTACAGGTAGGAGGTGACCTCGCTGCAGAGGTCCACGAACTCAAACTCGGGCTTGATCCATGTCATAGAACGGCTCCTTGTCGACTACACGAAAGTGTTCAGGTCATCCCACGAGCGCGAACCCGCCGGCCACGACGAGCAGCGCGGCGCCGGCGAAGCGCATCGCGGTGGCGCGCTGCTGCAGCGCCGGCACCGCGCGCGGCAGCACGACGGCCACCATGAGGCCGGCGAGCGCCATCAGCGCGCTCGACACGCCCTGCTCGGCGGCGCTGCCCAGCAGCGAGCCGCTGTGCTCGCCGCCCACGCCGTACGCGAGGTTGTCCATGGTCAGCGCCCACGGCAGGACCCACAGCGGCCAGCGCGCCGTGACGCGGGTCATCCCGGCCGCGACGACGAGCAGGTAGACGCCCAGCGCGAGCAGGATCCCGAGCTCGAGGGCTTCGGTGAGGGCGCCCGCGAGCTGCCAGCCGAGGCCGGCGCCGATCAGGAAGACGGTCGCGTCCGCGATCCCGAAGAGCGCCGCGTACTGCAGGCGCGACCGCGGGCCGACGATCGCGCAGACCGCGACGCCGGCGATGAGGCTGTCAAGACCCAGTAGCAGGAAGCTCATTCTTCACCCCTGTCCTCGTCACTCCTCCGGCAGGGCGAAGGCGAAAAGCGCGCTGCCCTGGCCCGCGCCGAGCATGCCGGGCAGGAAGCCCTCCGTCCACGCGCCCCACCCGGTCGGCACCGCGATGTACTGCCGCCCGTCGATGCTGTAGGAGCACGGACTCGAGTGGTGGCCGCTGCCGCACTGGAACTGCCACAGCAGCTCGCCGCTCTCGGCGTCCAGGGCGTTGAACTCGCCCGTCGGCTCGCCCGCGAACACCAGGTCGCCGCCCGTGGCCAGGACGGACGCGCACATCGGGATGTCGTTGCGCCAGCGCCACCGCTCGCTGCCCGTCCTCGGGTCGAAGGCGCTGATGGAGCCCGCCATGTCCTCGAGGTCCACGGCCACGCCCGCGCCCCAGTACGGCATGCCCTCCTTGAAGTCCCGGCGGCGCCGCGTGGCGGTCGCACCGACGTCTTGCACCGGGGCATAGAGGAGCTCCGTCTTCGGGCTGTAGGCGGCGTGCGTCCACTCCTTGGCGCCGGCGGGTCCCGGCCAGAAGTGGACAGGGTCGCCCTCCTTGTCCGGGAAGACCAGCGGCGTCACGTTGCCCTTTTCGTCGACTTCGCCCCAGTCGATGCGGTCGACGAACGGCGCCACCCGGACCGGCTCCATGTTCGTGCGGTCGAGGATGTAGAGGAACCCGTTCTTGTCGAAGTGGGCCGCCAGCTTCTGCCCGTCGAGGTCGAACAGGATGTGCTCCATCGTGGAGTCGTAATCCCAGACGTCGTGCGGGGTGTACTGGAAGTGCGCGCGGATCTCGCCGCTGTCGACGTCCACGGCGACACCGGAGTCGGTGAAGAGGTTGTCGCCCTCGCGGACGCCTCCGTCGAAGTCGGGACACGGATTGCCCGTCCCGAAGTACAGGAGGTTCAGCTCCGGGTCGAACGTGCTCGTGACCCAGCAGTTCGCGCCGCCCCGTTGCCAGGCCTCCCCGTCCGACGGCCAGGTCTCCGACCCCGGCTCGCCGGGCTTCGGGACCATGTAGCACCGCCACACGCGCTCGCCGGTCTCGCGCTTGAACGCGTCGGCGTGGCCGCGCGAGCCGAACTCGCCGCCGGAGCTGCCGACGATGACCATGTCCTTCACGACGAGCGGAGCAACCGTGGCGCTCTCGCCGGCCCGCACGTCGCCGTAGGTCTGGTCCCAGACCTTCTTCCCCGTCTCGGCGTCGAGGGCGATGATGTGGGCGTTCAGCGTGGCGACGAACACCTTCCCGTCGGCTACGGCGACCCCGCGGTTCACGTTGCCGCAGCACAGCGACACGTCGTACGGGATCGCGTGCTTGTATTGCCACAGCTCCGAGCCCGTGCGGGCGTCGATGGCCCAGACCCAGCCGTCCCAGCCCGAGACGAACATGACCCCGTCGACGACGATCGGCGAGGCCTCGAACGAGTACGTCGACTTGCCGGCGTGCAGCCCCGTCGAGCCGGCCTGGAAGACCCACGCCGGAGCGAGCTTCCTCACGTTCTGGCGGTTGATCTGGTCCAGCGGGCTGTAGCGCTGGCCGTCGTAGGCGCCGTAGTACGTGAGCCAGTTGTGCGGTTCCTCGCGGGCCTTGAGGATGCGCTCGTAGGTGACCCCCTGGGCCACCGGCGGCGCCTTCTGGGGCGTCTTCGTCAAGCTGACCGCGTCGACTGCGTGGCCTGCGTCTACGTAGTCGGTTGCCATTCAAGTGCTCCTTCCACGCTAGAGGTCGAGCTGGCGATCGAACTACGGGCGCGGCTGCGGCGGGCGGTCGAGCCGGGCCTCGGGCGGAGCGTCCCCTTGCACGAGAATGGCCCCGGTCAGGCCGCGGCCCTCGTCGTTGCCGGTGCGGGAGCCGTACCAGTAATAGCCCGGGCCGTCGAGGGTGAGGGTGGCGGTTCCGCGGGCCGAGTTCACCAACCAGATGAACTGCGGGTTGCCGTTGTTCGGCAGGACCGCGCAATGGGTGTTCGTGTCGTCGTTGATGAGCTCGAGCTCCAGCGTGCCCTCATGGGGCATGACGAGGATCCCGGGGTCGTACACCAGCTGGTCCTCCAGGATCCGGACGGTGGCGTGCATCTTGCCGTCCGGTCCCTCCTCGGCGTGCCCGACCCTTCCCCGGCCGAGAATCCGGCCGAGCGTCGCCCCGTTCTGCCGGTCCAGACCCGGCAGTTCCTCGGCGGCGCGGCCCTGGGCAACCTCGCTCACGGCGTCCCTCCCTCTCCCGGAGTACGTACCGCCGAGACCCTACACCCCGCGGCGCTTCTCGTCGGAAGGGCGGTGCGCCGAGCTCGCTCTCCGACGTCAGCTCGCTGACGTCGGAGAGCGGGGGTCACCCGTGCACGGTTTCGGCGCGGCGGCCCGCGTCCAGCGTGCCGCCGATCGCCTCGAGCAGCGGACGCGCCTTCAGGAGCATCTCGGCGAGCTCCGCGTCCGGCTCCGACGCGGCCACGATCGCGCCGCCGGCGCCGATCGCGAGCCCGGCCGGCGAGGCGACCAGCGTGCGGATGACCACGTTGAAGTCCGCGGTGCCGTTGACGGCGAGGAACCCGAGCGCGCCGGAGTAGACGCCGCGCGGCCGGCCCTCCAGGCGGTCGATGATCTCGAGCGTGCGCAGCTTCGGCGCGCCCGTCATCGAGCCGGCGGGGAAGGAGGCGCGCACGCAGTCGATCGCGTCGGCGCCTTCGCGCAGGCGGCCGCGGACGACGGTGACCATCTGGTGGACGGTGGCGTGCGACTCCACGACCATCAGGCGCGGGACCTCCACCGTGCCGAGCCGCGCGACGCGGCCGAGGTCGTTGCGCACGAGGTCGGCGATCATGAGGTTCTCGGCGCGCGTCTTCTCGTCCCGCCGCAGCTCGGCCGCCCGGCAGGCGTCGCCGAACGGCTCGGCCAGTCGCGCCGCGGTGCCCTTCATCGGCCGCGACTCGGCGACGCGCTCGCGGCTCACGCGCAGGAACCGCTCGGGCGAGGAGCTCAGCACGGAGAGCTCGCCGAGCCGGAGCAGCGCGGCGAACGGCGCGGGGTTGCGGGCGCGCAGCACCCGGTAGGCGCCGACCGGGTCGAGCCGGCCCTCGCTGCGCAACTCGGTCGTCAGGCAGATCTCGTAGCTCTCGCCCTCGAAGATCTCCCGCTTGGCGGCGGCGATGTTGTCGAGGTACGCCTCCGGCGGATCGTGGAGCGTGAAGTCGAGCGTGCCGGCCGGCGGAGGCTCCGGCGGCAAGGGCGGCGGCGTCCGGGCGAGG
>DATMVH010000003.1:0-2265 GCA_035563395.1 Solirubrobacteraceae bacterium | reverse complement strand
CAGCTCGAGCGGATCCAGCGCTCCGTCCCGAGCGCGAGCCGGCCCCAGCCGCGCAGCGCGGGCCGCATCCAGGCCGGCCGCACGGAGGCCTTCCTCACGGAGGTACTGCGCAACGTCGACGCGTTCTGGACGCGCACGCTGGAGGAGTCCGGCCTGCCGACGCCGCGGGTCCGCTACCTGTGGCTCGATCCCGGCGCCCGGGCGGCGAGCGCCTGCGGCGCGGTGGCCGACGACAACGCCGCCTTCTACTGCCCGTCCGACGACACGATCTACGTGGCCGAGGTCTTCGCCGAGCGCGTGTGGACGGGCACCGCCGACACCTTCCCGGGGCAGCGCGCCGGCTACGGGCGCGCGGTGGGCGACTTCGGCCTCGCCTACGTCGTCGCGCACGAGTACGCCCACAACCTCCAGCAGGAGCTCGGGTACTTCTCCCGCCGATCGCCCGCGGCGTCCGCCGCGCCGCTCGAGCTGCAGGCGGACTGCCTCGCCGGGGTCTGGGGCAACTCGGTGTATCGGGCCGGGCAGCTGGAGGAGGGCGACGTGGAGGAGGCGCTGAGCACCGCGCTGGCGGTCGGCGACTTCGAGTTCGAGTCGCAGGGCCACCACGGGACCCCGGAACAGCGCCGCGACGCGTGGTCGCTCGGGTTCCGCGACGGGCAGCCGTCGGACTGCAGCCGCTACGTGCCGGCGTGAGCCAGCCGGGCGCCGCCGGTCATGCCCGCTGTCCGTGTGACGACGGTCACACCGTAGTTGACGCACAAGCGCCATCGCTACAGTACGGTGCCGTAAGCGGAACGACCTCCGCTTCCGTGCTCATCGACCGAGGGGACTTCTCCATGCCCAGCACCACCGCGCCGTTCGCCGGCACGTACGCCGCCGATCCCATCCACTCGAGCTTCGGCTTCGCCGTCCGCTATCAGGGCGTCTCGCTGTTCAAGGGCACGATGGGTGACGTGACCGCGACGCTCGCCGACGGCCGCCTCGAGGGCGTCGCCAAGGTCGAGTCGATCTCCATCCGCTCGCCCGAGCAGTTCCGTGCGCACGTGCTCAGCGAGGAGTTCTTCGACGCCGCGAACCATCCCGAGGTGAAGTTCACCTCGTCCAGCCTCGACCTGCGCGAGGACGGCACCGCGACCGTCGAGGGCGAGCTGACGATCAAGGGCATCACGCGCCCGGTCACCGCGACCGGCACGTGGGTCACGCCCGACGCCGACGCGTTCGGCGGTCGCCGCGGCCACCTGAACCTCGAGGCCGTCGTCGACCGCACCGAGTTCGACATGAACTGGAACCTCCCGCTGCCCTCCGGCGGCAACGCGCTCGCCAACGAGGTCACCATCACCGTCGAGCTCTCGCTCGTCGAGCAGGCCTAGCGCGTCATGCGGATCCTCGGCATAGCCGGCAGCGTCCGCCGAGGCTCGCACAACCGGAAGCTGCTCCGGGCGGCGCGCGCCGTGCTGCCGCCCGGAGTCGAGCTCGTGGAGTGGGACGGGCTGGCCGGGATCCCGGCCTTCAACGAGGACGAGGAGCTCAGCCCGCCCGAGCCCGTCCGCGAGTTCCTCGCCGCGATCGAGGACGCCGACGCGGTGCTCGTGGCCACGCCGGAGTACAACGCGTCCCTGCCGGGCGGCCTCAAGAACGCGCTCGACTGGGCGTCGCGGCCGTTCCCCGACAACGTGCTGCGTCACAAGCCGATGGCGGTGATCGGCGCGAGCACCGGCATGTTCGGCGCCGTCTGGGCGCAGGCCGAGGTCCGCAAGGCGCTCAAGGCGAGCGGTGCGCGCGTGCTCGACGCGGAGCTGCCCGTCGGCATGGCCGACGGGGCGTTCGACGCGGACGGCACGCTCGCCGACCCCGACCTCGAGGCGCGCCTGGGCGATCTCCTGGCCGACCTCGCCCGGGAGGTCAGGGAAACGGTCGAGCACTCGGCGTGAACGCGGTCGAGCCGGAAACGCCCCTGCTGATCGCCGGCGAGCCGCCGCGCGAGCGCGCCGACGCGGCGCGCAACCGCCGGCGCATCCTCGAGGCGGCGGCCGCGCTCGTGCAGGAGCGCGGCATCGCCTGCGTCTCGATGGAGGACGTCGCGCGCGCCGCCGGCGTCGGCACCGGCACGCTGTACCGCCGGTTCGGCGACCGCGCGGGTCTCGCGCTCGCGCTGCTCGAGGAGGACACGCGCGAGTTCCAGGACGCGCTGATCTCAGGGCCGCCGCCGCTCGGACCCGGCGCATCCGCGCGGGAGCGGCTGCAGGCCTTCGGGCCCGCGTACAT
>DATMVH010000002.1:0-2104 GCA_035563395.1 Solirubrobacteraceae bacterium | reverse complement strand
CCCAGCCGCGGTCCGTCACGACGTTGCGCGCTGCCTCGGCGGCGAGCAGCGGCAGCAGGCGCTGCGCGGCGTAGCGATCGCCGAGCGTCGCGACGGTGTCGCCGAGGAAGAAGAGCACGGTGAGGCGGTCCTCGTCGCGCTGCACGCGGTCGAGCCGCGCGAGCAGCTCCGCGCTCACGGCCCCGGCGGCGCGGTCGCGGCGGCCGGTCTCCGCGTCCAGCCACGAGGCCATCGCGCGCCACATCAGCAGGTCGGGATAGCGCTCGGCGTTGGCCTGCAGCGGCTCCGCGCGCGCGTCGGCGAGGCGGCCGCGGAGCCGCGCGACCATGAGCCGCTGCACGACCCACTCCTGGTCGGAGTCGTCCTCCTGCGCGCCGATGCTGGCGCGCGCGGCCTCGGCGAGCCGCTCGGCCGCCGCGGCGTCGCCGCGGAAGGCCTCGCGCGTGGCGCGGAGGATCAGCCCGTACCAGTCGTAGTAGGGCAGCTTCAGCCGGCGCGCGATCGCCGCGTAGCGCTCCAGCTCCGCGTCGGCGACGGCGGGGGCGCCCGCGGCGAGCGCGTCGGCGAAGCGGAGCACGTGCGCGCGCATGGCGTACTCGTCGTCGTCGCCGCCGATGGCGATCGCCTCGTCGGTGGCGGCCGCGCGGAAGGCCGCGCGGTCGCAGCCGAAGTTGATGTACGCGCTGCGCAGCAGGAGCAGGGGGAGCGCCTCGCGGTCGCCGCGGCGGCGGGCGATGGCGAGCGCCTCGGCGATCAGGCGCTCGCGCTGCGGCTGCGCCTCGGCCGGGTCGAGCCGCGCGGCGAGCAGCGCGAGCAGGTGCGCGCGGTCCTCGCCGTCGGCCTCGGGCAGGCGCGCGAGGGCGTCGCGCAGGAGGGCGACCGCCTCGTGGTCGACGATCCCGTACGTCGCCCACTCCGCCCGGCGGCGCGCGGCCTGCGCGAGCCGCTGCGTGTCCCCGGCGGCGCGCGCGAGGCGCGCGGCGGTCACGCTGTCGCGCTTGGCCTGCGGCAGGTCCCCGGCGGCCGCTCGCGCCTGCGCGAGCGCGAGCAGCACGTCGCAATGCTCGGCCACCGCGCCGTCGCCCATCGTCCCGAGCAGCCGCTCCGCGCGCTCCAGGTGCTCGACGGCCACGTCGTAGGCGAGCAGCCCGATGGCGCGCTCGGCCGCCTGGCGCGAGTAGCGGACCGCGGGCGCATGGGTGTCGAGCCCGATGGCGGCCGCGACGCCGTAGTGGTGGGCGAGGTCGCCGACGTCGTCGGCGGCGCCTGCCCGGCGCTCCTCGAGCGCGGCGGCGACCGCGGCGTGGAGCCGGCCGCGGCGCGTGCGCGACACGCGCTCGTAGACGGCCTGGCGCACGATGCCGTGGGCGAAGCTCCACGCGCCGCCGCGCGCCGCGTCCTCGCGCACGAGGTGCGCGGCGGCCGCCGCCTCCAGCGCCTCGCCGACGTCGATCGCCGGGCGCCCGAGCGCGCGGGCGACGACGTCGGCGTCGAACTCCGTGCCCCGGACGGCGGCGGCCTCGAGCACCTCGCGGGCGCCCGGGCTGACGGCGCCGAGGCGATGGCCGACGACGTGGCGCACGGTGCTCGGGACCGACTCGAGCGCCTGCCGCGGATGCCGTCCGGCGCGCTCCATGCGCCCCTCGGCGACGAGCATCCGCACCACCTCGCCGACGAAGAAGGGGTTGCCGAGCGTGTGCGCGGCGAGCGCGGCGGCCAGGCTGGGGGAGCGCACGGCGGCCGTCCGCTCCAGCAGCTCGCCGACGTCGTCGCGCTCGAGGCCGGACAGCGGGACGAGCTCGGCGTGCGGGTTGCGGGCGAGGCGGGCGATCGCCGACTCGAGCGGGTCGGCGAGCCGGCGGTCGCGATACGTCGCCAGCACGAGCACGCGCATCCGTTCCAGGTCCTCGGCGACGCGGGCGAGGAGCGCGACCGACCCTTCGTCCGCCCACTGGAGGTCGTCGATCACGAGCACCAGCGGGCGGGCCGCGGCGGCGGTGCGCAGCACCGCCGACACCGTCGCGTACATCCGGAAGCGCGCGTCCTTGGGGCTCGCGGCGGGCGCGGCCGGCGGGTCGCCGGCCACGAGCCGCTCGAGGTCCGC
>DATMVH010000001.1:0-6247 GCA_035563395.1 Solirubrobacteraceae bacterium | reverse complement strand
GTCGCGCTCGTCCGCGCACGCCGCCAGGAGGTCCGCGTGGGACTCGCCGGGCGCCGCGTCGCGCAGCACGCGGCCGTAGGCCTCGAGCGCCGCCGCCACCGCCCCGAGCGGCACGCCGTCGTAGGGCTCGAGCGGCGCGGCCTCGCCCAGGCCGAAGTCGTCCTCGGACCATGCGAGCCGCACGTGCAGCAGCTCGCGCGTGCGCAGCTCGCCCCACGCCGCCCGCAGCGGCGCCCGCAGCGGGAGCCGGACGGTGCGGACCTCCAGCCGGGCCATGGGTCAGGACGCGAGCAGCCCGGTGGAGAGCAGCAGGCAGAACACGAGCTGCAGCATGCCCGTCCGCGCCAGCGCGCCGTTGAGCGACGGCCCGTCCGTGCGGGTGCGGACGGTCCGGACCACGCCCGCCGCCAGCGGGGCCGACAGCCACGGCAGCAGGAGCCAGCCCGACAGCGCGCCGAGCGGCCACGGCAGCGGCGCGACGAGGAAGGCGACGGCGAGCATGCCGGCGTAGAGCAGGCGGGAGCGGTCGCGCCCGAGCCGTACCGCGAGCGTCCGCTTGCCCGCCCGCCGGTCCGTCTCGAGGTCGCGCGTGTTGTTGACGACGAGGATCGCGCTCGCGATCAGGCCCACCGGGACCGCCAGCACGAAGGCCTCCCAAGCGAGCTCCTCGCGCTGGGCGTAGTAGGAGCCGGCCACCGCGACGACGCCGAAGAAGAGGAAGACGAAGACCTCGCCGAGGCCCTCGTAGCCGTACGGCCGCGGGCCCCCCGTGTAGAGGACGCCGGCCAGGATCGAGGCCGCGCCCACGAGCAGGAGCTCCCAGCCGGCCGTCGCGATCAGGTACGTGCCCGCCAGCACGGCGAGCCCGAAGGCGATCCAGGTGGCGACGAGCACCTGCCGCGGCGGCACGAGCCCGCCCGCCGTGACGCGCACGGGGCCGAGGCGGTCCTCCGTGTCCGCGCCGCGGCGGGCGTCGGAGTAGTCGTTGGAGAGGTTCGTGCCGATCTGGATGAACAGCGCGCCGATCAGCGCGGCGAGGAACGACAGCGGCTTGAACGTCCCCATCGTGGCCGCGAGCGCCGTGCCGACGAGCACCGGGGCGACGGCCGCGGGCAGCGTCCGCGGCCGTGCGGCCATCAGCCAGATGCGGACGGTGGGGCTCAGCTCTACGGGCGCTTCGGGAACTTGGAGAAGTCCGGCGGCCGCTTCTCCTGGTAGGCGTTGCGCCCTTCCTGCGCCTCCTCCGACATGTAGAAGAGCAGCGTCGCGTCGCCCGCGAGCTGCTGGATGCCGGCCAGCCCGTCGTCCGCGGCGTTCATCGACGCCTTCAGCATCCGCAGCGCGAGGGGCGAGAGGGCGAGCATCTCGCGGCACCAGGCGACCGTCTCCTCCTCGAGGCGCTCGAGCGGGACGACCGCGTTGACGAGGCCCCATTGCAGCGCCGTCTCGGCGTCGTACTGGCGGCACAGGAACCAGACCTCGCGCGCCCGCTTCTGGCCGATCTGGCGGGCGAGCAGCCCGGAGCCGTAGCCGCCGTCGAACGAGCCGACTCTCGGGCCGGTCTGGCCGAAGCGCGCGTTGTCGGCGGCGATCGTGAGGTCGCAGACCACGTGCAGCACGTGGCCGCCGCCGATCGCGTAGCCGGCGACCATGGCCACCACGGGCTTCGGCGTGCGCCGGATCTGCACCTGCAGGTCGAGCACGTTGAGCCGGCCGATGCCGCGCTTCGCGACGGAGTCGTCGCCGATGTAGCCGTCGTCGCCGCGGATCCGCTGGTCGCCGCCGGAGCAGAAGGCGTGCGGGCCCTCGCCGGTGAGGACGATGACGCCGACCTCCGGGTCGTCGCGGGCGCGATCGAAGGCCTCGGAGAGCTGGAAGAGGGTCTGCGGCCGGAACGCGTTGCGGACTTCCGGCCGGTCGATGGTGATCTTGGCGATGCCGTCGCCGCTCAGCTCGTAGCGGATGTCGGAGTAGTCGCCGGCGGAGCTCCAGGTCACGGACACGGGCGGTGAGGGTAGTACCGGTCCCCGGGATGGACTTCGGGCACTGGCTGTCGAGCGCCGCCGGGCGCCGCCCGGACCGCGTGGCCGCGCAGGCGCCGGGCGAGTCGGTCTCCTACCGCGAGCTCCTGCTGCGCGCCGTCCGCGCCGCGGGGGCGCTCGAGCGCCGCTCCGTGCGCCGCGGCAGCCGCGTCGCCCTGCTGCTGGAGCCGGGCCTGCCATTCGTGGAGGCGCTCCACGGCTGCCTCCTGCTCGGCGCCGCCGCCGTTCCGGTCGACGTGCGGCTGGGCGAGCGCGAGCGCCGGTGGCTGCTGCGCGACGTCGAGCTCGTGGTCGACCGTCCCCTGCGCGGCGACGGCGGCGTGTTCGAGCTCCCCGGCCCGCCCGAGGCCGGCGAGCCGGCGGTCGTCGTCCACACCTCCGGGACCACCGGCGCCCCTCGACCCGTCGAGCTCACCTACGGGAACATCCGCGCGAACGCGCGCGGGGTGCAGCGCGCGCTCGGGCTCGCGGACGACGAGCGCTGGCTGTGCCCGCTGCCGCTGTCGCACGTCGGCGGGCTGATGTGCGTGCTGCGCTCGGCGATCATGGCCACCACGGTCGCGCTCGGGCCGCCCCGCTTCGACGCCGAGTGGACGGCCGCGGCGCTGCGCGACGCCGGCATCACGGTCGCCTCGCTCGTGCCGACGCAGCTCCAGCGCCTGCTCGACCTCGGTGCCCGGCCCGGGCCCGAGCTGCGGCGCATCCTCCTCGGCGGTGGGCCGATGCCGCGCCCGCTGCTCGAGCGCGCCCGCGACGCCGGCTGGCCGGTGAGCCCGAGCTACGGCCTCACGCAGGCGTGCTCGACGGTGACGGTGGCCGAGCCCGGGGACGTCGAGACCGCGGGACGCCCGCTTCCCGGCGTCGGCGTCGCCGTCGCCGGCGACGGGGAGATCCTCGTGTCCGGCCCGACCGTGCACCGGCTCGGCAGCCTGCGGACGGGCGACCTCGGCCGGCTCGAGCCCGACGGGCGCCTCGTCGTCACGGGGCGCAAGGGCGACATCATCGTCACGGGTGGCGAGAACGTCGCGCCCGCCGAGGTCGAAGCGGTCCTGGCGGCCCACCCGGCGGTCGTCGAGGCGGCGGTGTTCGGGCGGACGCACCCGGAGTGGGGCGAGGCCGTGACGGCGCTGGTCGTGCCGCGGCCGGGCGCGCAGATCGACGCGGCGCAGCTCCAGCGCCACTGCGGCGAGCGCCTCGCGTCCTTCAAGGTCCCGAAGGCCGTCGAGCTCGTCGACGCGCTGCCGCGCACGGAATCGGGCAAGGTCCGCCGCGCCGACCTGCGGTAGCGTCCAAGGCGGGTGGCCGCTTCGGACGACTACCGGCGTGAGAGCCGAGCCCGCTGGGGCGCGCAGGCCGCGGGATGGGAGGCGCGCCGCGACGTGCTGCGGCAGGTGTCGATGCCCGTCTCGGCCTGGATGGTCGACGCGATCGACCCGCAGCCGGGCGACACCGTGCTGGAGCTGGCCGCGGGAACGGGCGACACGGGGTTCCTCGCCGCGGAGCTCATCCAGCCCGGCGGCACGCTCATCTCCTCGGACTTCGCCCCGGAGATGCTGTCCGTGGCGCAGCGCCGCGCCGCCGAGCTCGGCATAGCCAACGTGCGCTTCAAGCAGATCGACGCGGAGAGCATCGACGTCGACGCCGCGAGCCTCGACGGCGTCCTGTGCCGCTGGGGCTACATGCTCATGGCCGACTCCGAGGCCGCGCTGCGCGAGACGCGCCGCGTGCTCAAGCCGGACGCGCGCGTCGCCTTCGCCGCGTGGACGACGCCCGAGGACAACCCGTGGGCGGCGATCGCCTCGCGCAGCATGCTCCAGCAGGGCCTGCTCGAGCCGCCCGATCCCACGGCGCCCGGGCAGTTCGCCTGGGGCCGCCTCGAGGCCATCCAGGAGCGGCTGGACGACGCCGGCTTCGTCGACCACCGCGTCGAGCCGCTCGACTTCGCCTACGAGTTCGGGTCCTTCGACGACTACTGGGCGACCATGGCCGACTTCTCGAACTGGTTCGCCGAGGCCCTGCGCACCGGCGACCCGGCGACCGTGGCGGAGGCGCGCGCGGCCGCGCAGGCCGCCGTCGAGCCCTTCGCGCGGGCGGACGGCTCGCTCGTGCTCCCGGCCCGGACCTGGGTCGGCTGGGCCGGCGCGTAGCCGGTAGGGTGGCGGACCGCCATGTTCTACGACGACGACGCAGACCTCGCGCTCCTCGACGGCAAGACCGTCGCGATCATCGGCTACGGCTCCCAGGGCCACGCCCACGCCTTGAACCTCAAGGACTCCGGGGTCGACGTGGTCGTCGGCCTGCGGCCCGGCTCGCGGTCCGTCGAGCAGGCCCGCTCGGCGGGCCTCGAGGTCGCCGACATCCCCGACGCCACCTCACGCGGCGACGTCGTGATGGTCCTGCTCCCGGACGAGAAGCACGGCGAGGTCTACCGCGAGCGGATCGCCGACGGCGTCGCGCCCGGCAACCTGCTGCTCTTCGGCCACGGCTTCTCCATCCACTACGGAGAGGTCGAGCCGCCGGCGGAGGTCGACGTCGCGCTCGTCGCCCCGAAGGGCCCGGGCCACCTCGTGCGCCGCCAGTTCACCGAGGGCAGCGGCGTGCCGGGGCTGATCGCCGTCCAGCAGGACGCGACGGGCCGGGCGCGCGACCTCGCGCTCGCCTACGCGAAGGGCATCGGCTGCACGCGCGGCGGCGTGATCGAGACGACGTTCAAGGACGAGACGGAGACGGACCTCTTCGGCGAGCAGGCCGTCCTCTGCGGCGGCGTCACGGAGCTCGTCCGCGCGGGCTACGAGACGCTCGTCGACGCGGGCTACGACCCGCGCCTCGCCTACTTCGAGTGCCTCCACGAGCTCAAGCTCATCGTCGACCTGATGTACGAGAAGGGCATCACCGGGATGCGCTACTCCATTTCCAACACGGCGGAGTACGGCGATCTCACGCGCGGGCGCCGGATCATCTCCGACGCGACGCGGCAGGCGATGAAGGACGTGCTCGCCGAGATCCAGTCCGGCGCCTTCGCGCGCGAGTGGATCGCCGAGAACCGGGCCGGCCAGGAGAACTTCAAGCGCCTGCGCGAGGAGGGCAAGGACCACCGGATCGAGCGCGAGGGCAAGCAGTTGCGCTCGATGATGGACTGGATCGACACGGAGTTCGACGCCGGGTAGGCCGCGCGGCGGCGTGGAGCTGCCTGCGCTCGACCAGCCCTACCTCGACGCCGTCGCCCGCGGCGCCGGGGACGCGCTCGCGGCGCTGATCCTCGCCGAGGAGGCGTGGGTCCACCGGCGCGTCGAGACGCTCGACGTGCTGTCCGCGGAGATCGCCCGCCGGCAGGTGTCGGTGGATTTCGCGGTGCCCGCGGCGCTGCGCCCGGCGCTCGCGGTGGGGGAGGGCCAGGCCATCGTGCCGCTCGCCGTCCTGCGCAAGCAGATCCTGCGCCACTTCGACCTCCGCGACGAGGGCGAGGAGGCCGTGCCGGTGCTCGCCCGCGACCACACGACGCTGCTCGCCGGCGCCGCGCTGCTGGCGCAGGCCTCCGACGCCGTGCCGGACCTCGGTCCCGAGCTCGCCGCCCGGCTGCTCGGCGTCGTCCGCTCGGCGGACTCCGCGTCCGGCCGCCAGCGGCTGTCCGCGCTCGAAGCCGACGCGGCGGCGGAGCCGGCGGTGGCCGCGCTGCTCGACCACGAGCCGACCGCGCGGCTGCTCGCGGAGCTGGCCGAGAGCTACCCGCTGCTCGCGGTGCTCGAGGACACCGGCCGGCGGCGGGTCGTGAAGTACCGCTACGACTCGTTCCTGTCGGCCCGGCCCGGCTGGCGCGTGGCCACGGGGATCGACCCGCTCGTCATCCGGCTCAGCGTCCCGGCCGCGGCCCGCGGCGCCCGCTATCACGCCGAGGTCGCGCTGCCCGAGGAGCTGCGCTCCGTCGACGCGGCGCTGGTCGACGAGGAGTCGGGCGACGTCCACGACCGCGACCCGGAGGCCGACCGGGTCGCCCTCTACGCCGCCGACGTGCCGCTCGGGACGCGCGCGGAGGTCGTCGTCGCCATCCGCCCGCAGCGGCGCGGGCTGCCGACCGCCGCGCTGGGTGTCGCCTCGGTCGTGTCCGTCGTGCTCGCCGCGGGCGCGCTCGGCGCCGAGCTGCGCGCCGCCGTGGCGGGCCCGCCGATCGCGGTCCTGCTCGCGGCGTCGGCGCTGTTCGCCGGCGC